>JBIKTI010000031.1:0-13318 GCA_044348205.1 Phycisphaerales bacterium
ATGCACGATGTGCGGGGATATGAGCGGAATTCCCCGACGCGAGGCCCGTCGGCCCGCCCGCCCCGCGCGATATCTTCCCCGCATGAACGACGCGCGGACCCTCGCCACGCCCGACGAGCCCGATGGCGGCGCAGCGGGTGGCGGGCTTTCGGGCGGATCGGCACGGGCCGCGCGCATCGGGCGGTTCCTCGGGCCCGCGCTCGCGGGCGCGGCGCTCGTTCTCACGCACCCCTCGTTCGGCGCGCTCGGCGGGCTTTCCGCGGACGCCTCTTGGACGCTCGCGGTCCTCGCTCTCATGGCGACCTGGTGGGTGACACTCGCGATCGACCCCGCGGTCACGGGCCTCGTTCCCGTCATCGCGTTCACGCTCCTCGGGGTCGGTTCCGCCTCGCAGATCACATCGCACTACGCGAGCGATGTCATCTTTCTCTTCGGTGGCGGCGCGCTCCTTGCCTTCTCGCTCGAGCGAAGCGGCGTCTCCGCGCGCTTCGCATCGGCCCTGATCCGCATCGCGGGGTCGTCTCCGCTGCGGGTCCTGTCGGCCGTCATGGTCGCGTCCGCCATCCTCAGCGCCTTTGTCTCGAACCTCGCGACGAGCGCCACGATGCTTCCGCTCGCGCTCGCGCTCGGGGTGGGCGCCGTCGACCGCGCGCGCGGCGACGCCGAGCGCGCGGCAGCGACGCGTTTCCTGACATCGCTTCTCCTCGGCGTCGCGTTCGGCGCAAGCATCGGCGGCGTCCTCACGATCATCGGCACGCCGCCGAACCCGATCGCCGTGACAGAACTCGAGCGGCAGGGAATCAGGGTGACCTTCCTCGGCTGGATGGCCTTCAGCGTGCCTGCGACGGCCGTGTTCCTTCCGCTTGCGATCATCGTGCTCGGCGTCCTGATGTTCCCTGCGCGGGGTATCACCGTGGCGCCGCTCGAGGTCGCGCGCGCGCGGTTCGGAGGCGACGAGATCAGGACGCTCGCCGTGTTCGGCCTCGCGGTGCTCGCGTGGGTGACGATGCCGCTCTACGCGGCGATGGTCCCTGGAGTTCGCGAGGGAACCGTCGCCGTCGTGGCCGCGTTCGTCCTCTTCTTCCTGCCGAGCGCCGATCGAAGGGGTTCGCGCATCCTCGAGGCGGCGGACTTCGCGCGTGTGCCGTGGCGCGTGCTCGTCCTCTTCGGTGGCGGGCTCTGCCTCGCCTCCGCGATGGACCGGACGGGGCTCTCCGCGAAGATCGGAGAGGTGATCTCGGCGGCGGGCGTGCTTCCGTCGATCGGCGTGCTGGCGGTGCTCGTGGCCGTGATGATCGTCGCAAGCGAGATCGCCTCGAACACGGCGATCTCGGCGATGGCGGTCCCCATCGTGGGCGCGCTTGCGCCAGGGCTCGGTCTTCCGCCCGAGTTTCTCGTCATTCCCGCCGTGTTCGCAGCGAGCTGGTCTTTCGCCATGCCCGTCGGCACGCCGCCCAACGCGCTCGTCTATGCCTCTGGCCGCGTGCGGGTTCAGGACATGATGCGCGCGGGCGCGGTGCTCGATGTCGTTTCGCTCGTGGTGATCGTGGCGATGTCGTGGCTGCTGCTTCGCTGACGCGCAGCGGCGGCCGCGGGGCCGTCGGCTCAATCGAGATCCATGCGCCACGCGCCTGGGTCGCGCCCCATCTCCTCGCCGAGCTTCTCGAGCGCGCGCATGGTCTCCTCCTGGAAGACGCCTGCGACGGGCGGACGCCAGTCGTCGGGAATGGCGACGATGCGCACCTCCGCCGTGGTCTCGCCCTCGAGGTTCGCGATGTGCGCAAGCGCAAGCAGGTGGCGAAGCGCCGTGATCGTCGATGCACGCACGGCAAGCTCGACGCTGCGCTCGATCACGGCGACCCAGCTGCGCTGCGTCGTCTGGGGAGTGGCGTTCAGGGAGTTGTTGAGGATGACCCAGTAGCGCACGCGCAGCGGCGGAAGGCCGGGCGCGATCTCTGCCCAGAGCGTGCGCAGATCCCTGTTCCTCCGGAGGTCGCTGCCGTAGAGGATGTTGCTTGTCACGCCGCCATCGACATAGAGGCCCGACTCGATCTCGCGCGGGGGGAACGCGCCCGGGATTCCAGACGAGGCGAGAAGCAGGTTGTGGAAGGTGGATGGGTCCCCTGACCGCGCGGCTTCCGCCGCGATGCGTGAGAGCTCGAACGGCCTGGCGCCGCCGTCGTCGAGATCCGTCGTGTTGACGACGAGCAGTCTGCCGCGGAGACTCTCCTCGGCGATGCGCGCGATGCGTTCAGGTCCGAACGCGGTGCGCACCTCGCGCTCGAGGCCTGGAACCTCCGCGAAGCTCTCGTTCGCGGGGAGGAAGAACAGGATGCCGCGCTCGCGGACCCAATCGTCCTTCGGGTTGCTGTAGAGCTCGACGACCTCGTCGTAGTCCTCGTCGGTGCCGAGGTAGGCGAAGGGCGCGATCAGGGCTCCCGTCGAGACTCCAGAGACCACCTCGAACTCGGGGCGCGGAACGCCACCCTCGCGAACGGCTCCCCATCCCTTGAGGAAGCCCGCGCCGAACGCGCCGTAGTCGCCGCCGCCCGAGATGATCAGGATGTCGCAGGTCGGTGGCTCTGTCTCGCCGCGGGCCAGCCCATCCTCATACCCGTCCCTGATGCCCGCGTAGAGGGTCACGAACTGCGTGCGCAGGTTCAGCATGTGCCGTTCGGCGAGCGTCTCGCGCCGCATCAGGAGATCCGTCTCCGTCGAGACGGGTCGAATGCGCGCGCAGCCAGAGAGCAGCAGGGCGGAGATGCCGAGGGAGAGCAGGGAGGTCAGGGCGAGGGAGCGCGAACGAGAGTCGGACATTGGGTCGGAAATGTACAGGCCGCCGCAGATGTCGCCTCGGAAAAAGACCGCCGCGCGGCATGCTCGATGCCGCGCGGCGGGGAGACGCTTCCAGTGCGCAGGTTCAGCGGCGGCGGCGGCCGACGAGGCCCGCGAGGCCGAGGAGGGCGACCGCGCCGGGGGCGGGGATGACATCGACGCCGATGAGGGTGATGCTGCCCGGCCAGGTGCGGCGGCCGATCAACCGCTCGAGCATCGGACGCTGGAGGAACTACGAGTTTGCGTTCGGGCCCGGGTGGGACGCACTCGTCTGAATCACGCGAACGAGCTCCGCGTGCAGCGCGGGCGCAGCCGCGATGGCGCTGCCGCCGTGGATGTCGCAGCGGCCGTGCCAATCGGTGAAGACGCCGCCCGCCTCGGCGAGGATGACGGGAAACGGGCCTGAATCCCATGGATTCATGACAGGGTCGAACCACGCGTCGGCGCGGCCCGTCGCGACGAGCATGCCGCCGTAGCAGTCGCTCCAGCCGCGGACGCGCTGCGCTGCGCGGGCGATGGCGACGAGCGCGTCGCTCCGGCCCGCGCGCTCGAAGTACTCGAGGCCGGTGGTGCAGACGAGGGCTTCGGCGAGTGGAACCGACGCGCGCACGCGCGCTGCGGTGCGGTGGATCGCGCCGTCGGTGCCGCGGCGTTCCCACCACGCGCCTTGCCCGCGCGCGGCCCACACGCTTTCACCGAGCGCGGGCATCGCGCAGATCCCCGCGACGATCTCGCGGGCGGCGCCGCGCGTGAGCTCGAGGCCGATCAGCGTGCCGAAGAGCGGCACGCCCGCTGCGAACGAGATCGTGCCGTCGATCGGATCGATCACCCAGCGGAAGCCGCTCGTGCCTTCCTGCGCGCCGTGCTCCTCGCCGAGGAGGCCGTCGTCAGGGAAATCCGCTGCGATCTGCTCGCGCAGGAGGGCCTCGATCTCGAGGTCCGCCTCCGTGACGGGCGACGCGTCTGGCTTCGCGTGGACCGCGAGCGACATCGACTGGAAGTGCCGCATGGCCAGGGTGCCGGCGCGGTCGGCGAGCGTGCGCATGAGTTCGACGCGGGAGTGCAGGCGATCGTCGCCTGACGATGGAACTGCGTGCATCCGCGCATCCTACGGGCAGGTGCGTGCGTCACGCCCACGCGTCGAGCAGAAGCGCGAGGTCGCCTGCGCCCACGGTGCCGTCGTCATCGATGTCCGCCACGAGATCGCTCGTTCCCCACGCCGAGAGAAGAAGCGAGAGATCGGCCGGCCCGACCACGCCGTCGCGGTCGAGGTCGGCAGGGTCGAGCGGGTCGCGGTCGATGTAGGTCACCTCGAGCCGCGGGCGGAGGACGGTGTTCCCGTTCTCGCTCGCGCGGATCACGATGCCGTCGTCGTTCCCCGCGATGATCTCGGGCAGGATCGCCAGGCCATGGTTCGGCGCGCCGTTCACCCACGCCTGCATGGCGGAGGTGATGTCGATCCGCCGCATAGAGTCGACATCGGGCTCGTTGTCGCCCGTGAAGACGGCGACGACCGCTCCGAGATCATCGCCAACGGAGAGGCCGTTGCCGAGCGAGTTCCAGGTCGACGACTCGCTCCATGGGCGCGTGACGGCGTAGACGAGGAAGTCTGGGTCGAAGAACGGCGCGTCGACGTCGTCCGCGATGTCGAGGACGAGCGTGGCCTGGAGCACGGTCGCGCCGAGCGGCACTCCGTCTCCCGCCCCGCCCGCCGCACGGATGACGCCGTCGAACCGGACGAGCGCCTGTCCGCGGAAGTCGGTGAAGAAGGAGTTGGCCGTGTCGTCGTCGGAGACGCGCGTGTCGTTCTCGCCGTAGCTCGTGTTCGGGTTCTGCTGGCTCACCCAGGTGTCCTGCGTGCCCGCGTAGCCGTTGATTCCCTGCTGAAACGCGCGGAATGCAGTGCCTGGCGCGAGGCGGTAGCCGTTGAAGTCGACCGCGAGCGTGAAGGTGCTTTCGTCGGCGGTGCGGACCGCCGCAAGCGTGGGCGAGTAGGTGTCGACATCGATCGTGTTCGCCGCGGTGTCGAAGGTCATGATGCGCATCCAGCCGTCGCCGCCGTTCGGGTCGTCCTGGAAGTCCGCCAGCACCTCGTGCACGGGAAGCCCCGCGACATTCACGCTCGTCTGTCGGTACTCCTCGTGGAAGTGGCCGCAGGTCACGAGGAAGACATTGGTGTTCGTGCGCACGAACCAGCGGAAGAACTCCTCGGCCTGGATCCCGTTCGGGTGGTAGACGGGCTCGACCTGGTACCAGACGGGCGGGTAGCGGCCCGAGGGCACGAGCGGGACGCCGCTTGTGTAGTCCTCCGCGTCCTGCAGGTAGCGGTGCGTTGTCAGCATCGTCGGCATGTGCTTGTGCGTATCGAGGACGCCCTGCGCCCACGCGAGCTCCGCGACGGGCGTGTCGCAGTCGAGATGAACCTGCAGGAACTCGACGCCTCCTGCGCTGAAGGAGGTGTAGGTCGACATGCCCGAGGGCGAGGCGCCGCCGAACCACGGGCGGCCCTCGAGCCGCTTTGGCCCGAAGAACGCGAGGTAGTTCGCGGGAATGTAGGGCTCGCCGATCGAGCCGCTCGGCTTGATGTCGTGGTTCCCCGGGCAGTAGCCGTAGGGGACGCCCGCCGCGTCGAGGACGCCCATCGATGCGTCCGCGCGCTGCCACTGCACGAGATTGTCGGCGTTGTTCACGATGTCGCCGTAGTGCGACACATAGCGGATGTCGAGCGCCTCGCGGTTGGCGACGACCCACTCCGTCTGCGCTGTGAAGATCTGCGGGAACGAGCTCGAGTAGTTCTGCGTGTCGGGGACGCCGATGAGCGAGAATGCGCTCGAGCCGAAGTGGAACTGCGAGGCATGCGCGCGCACGAAGTCGGGAGCGGGCGCAACGACCGCGAAGCTCGGCATCGAGCGGTGGTGGCCGTCGGAGCGGATGCCGTCGTGGATGCCGTCATGCGGCGACGCTGCGGCCGCTGCGGAGGCGAGTGCGGCGCACGCGGACATGAGCGCGGCGGCGGGATTCACGATGGACTTCGAGGAGCGCATGCGCGCAGACTACGGCGCGGTGCGCGTGGTTCCTGCAAAGATCACGCGAAGCCGTCACAGGGGATCCACAGCGTGTCCACGCGGCGCAGCGCGTTCACGGCGCCGACGCGGCCGGAGCGGATGCGCGCGCGGCGTGCTTCTCGAGCGCCGTGCGCCATTCCGCGGATTCAAGCGCGCGGGAGAGCGCTGCCCCGAGACGCTCGCGGAGCAATGGGTCGTCGGCCCGCACGAGGATCGCCGTCGGCTCCGTCGCCAGACGCACCACGCGATACGCGGGGTCGCGCGCGGCGCGCACCCCGAGGGCGAGCGCGTCGCCCGCGAAGGCGTCGAGTTCTCCGTTCGTGATCTTCGCTGCGATCGCCCCGTCCGCCTCGGTCGCGAGGATCGGGCGCGCGGCGGGTCTTCGGGCAGCAAGGAACCGCGCCACCGCCGTGTTCGCGCGGGCCGCGATTCTCAGCGTCGAGAGGTCGGTCTCGGCATCGATCTGCGAGTCCTTCGCAACGAGGAGCGCGGGGCCGCTTGCATCGAGATACGCCGGCTCGACCGCTGCGATCGGGGGCACCGGGCCTTCGATCCCCGCAAGCGACGCCGATGCACCGTTCAGAACGATGTCGACTTCGCCCGCCGCGAGCGCGGACGCCTGCTCGGCGGGCGCGACCTGCTTCTCCTCGAATGTCCAACCCGTCTCCTTGGCGAGCGCCGCAAGCAGCGCCGCGTCGAGCCCGCGGTCGGGGCTGCGGCGCGTCGCGGGCTGCCAGTAGGGGGCGTTCGGCAGCGTGCGTCCGACGCGGATCGTGCGCGTCGGCGTGCCGTCTGCGCCGAGCACGGGCGACAGGTCGAAGCGCGGCGCCATCTCCCGCGCGTAGGTGCGCACGGCGAGCGCGACGAGCGTCGCCGTGCGCGCCGCGAGATGCTCGTCGACCTTGTCCGCGTGGTCCGTGACCTGGTGATAGTCCTCATGGTCCTCGCAGCTGAAGAGGACCGACGGAATCCCCGCGCGGAGGAACGGCCCCTGGTCGCTGCGGTCGAGCCAGTCGGGATGCGTGTCGACCTTCATCTCGATCGGCACCTGCGGCGCGAGCCGCACGAGGAGATCGACGAGGATCTTTCCCTTCGGCCCGCCGTCGAGGCGGATCGCGCCGTCAGGCTGGCGCGAGATCATGTCCATGTTGAAGAGCCCGCGGATGCGCGCAGGCGGAAGCGTCTCCTCCTCGAGGAACGCACGGCTCCCGATGAGCCCTGATTCCTCGCCCGTGAAGCCGACGAACACCACTCCGACGCCGAGCGCGTCGTTCCGCAGCGCGTTCGCGACTGCGATCATGCCCGCGACGCCGCTCGCGTTGTCGTCCGCGCCGTTGTAGATGCGGTCCTCGCCCGAACGCGCAGGCGGAAGATGATCGAAGTGCGCGGTCACGAGGATGAACTCGCCGCTCGGCTTCGCGCCCTTTGGCGGAAGCCAGCCGACGACATTGGGCGCCGCATCGGGCATGCGCGCGACGGGCACGAGCATCGAGTCGCGCCCTTCGAGCGGCGCGGCACCCGCCTCCGCCAGCTTGTCCGCGAGCCACTGCGCGGCGCGCTTCCCCTCGGGGCTGCGGAAGTAGCGGCCGTTCATCTCGTCGGTGGAGAACTCGGCGATATGTGCGCGAATGCGCGCGGGGTCGACGGAAGGTGGCGCCTCTGTCGCGGCGGGCGGCGCGATCGCGAGGGTGACCGCCGCCGAGAGGGAAAGGAACGCCTGCAGGAGGGCGTGGAGGAGCGACGCGGGGAGTCCGAGCGAGAGCATCGGGGGAGCGTACGGGCGCGCGCAGCGGCTGCGGGGGACGCGGCCGAGGGTGGTGGGCGAGTTATCGTTCCTTCGGCCGTGGCGGTCCCTTCGCCGACGGCTCCTGCGCGAATTGTGTCGACTCGTCCCTCGCCCCGTCCGATGGAAGTCCCGTCCTTTGGCCGCCTTCGCGAACCCGTTCCGTTCGCCGTCCGTCTTCGGCTCCCCTCACCATGTGCGGCATCATCGGCTACTCAGGCTCCTTCGACCCCGCCGCGCTCGAGCGGGGGATCGCCGCGATCGCGCATCGCGGCCCTGATGACTCGGGCGTGTTCGTGGGCGAGGCTGCCGCGGTCGGCCTCGGCCACGCGCGGCTCTCGATCATCGACCTCTCGCCGCTCGGCCACCAGCCCATGGAGGCGCTCGGCGGCGCCGTGCAGCTCGTCTTCAACGGCGAGATCTACAACTACCGCGAGCTCCGCGAGGAGCTCGAGGCGAAGGGGCATTCCTTCCGCGGCCACTCTGACACCGAGGTGATTCTCCACCTCTATCTCGAGGAGGGCGAGAGGATGCTGCCGCGGCTGAACGGCATCTTCACGATCGCCATCTTCGACGCGCGGGTCGGCACGACGCTCGTTGCGCGCGATGCGCTCGGCGTGAAGCCGCTCTACTACACCGTCTCTCCGCAAGGCGTGGCGTTCGCGAGCGAGATCAAGGGGCTGCTCAAGCTTGCGCCCGCGTCGCGCGAACTCGATGTCGCGTCGCTCCATCGCTATCTCAGCTTCCTCTGGTGCCCTGGCGAAGGCACGCCGCTGAAGGCCGTGCGCAAGCTGCTGCCTGGCGAGGCCATGGTGCTGCGCGCTGGAGAGATCGAACGCCGCTTCACCTGGTATCGGCTTCCCGCGTTCCGCGAAGTCGCGCGCGACCTCGACGAGCGCGCGTCGGTCGAGGGCACCGAGCGCTTCGTGCGCGCGGCGGTGCAGCGCCAGATGGTCGCCGATGTTCCCGTCGGCGCGTTCCTCTCGGGCGGACTCGACTCGAGCGCGGTCGTGGCCTTCGCCCGCGAGATCTCACCCGATCTCCAGTGCTTCACCATCCGCCAGCTCGGCGGCGCGGAGCAGGGCTCGACCGACGACCTCCCCTACGCAGAGGCGGTCGCGAGGCATCTCGGCGTGAAGCTCCACACCGTGGAAATCGAGGCGAGCCGCATGGCGGGCGACATCGAGCGCATGATCTGGCAGCTCGACGAGCCGCTGGCCGATCCCGCGCCCCTCAATGTCCTCTACATCTGCGAGCTCGCGCGGAAAAACGGCATGAAGGTGCTGCTCTCGGGCGCGGGCGGCGACGACCTCTTCACGGGATACCGCCGTCACCGCGCGGTCGAGCTCGAGCGTTGGTGGAGCTGGCTGCCCGAAGGCGTGCGTCGCGCGATCGAAGGCGCGACGGGCCGGCTCGACCAGCGACGCGCGACGGCGCGGCGCCTCGCGAAGCTCTTCGACGGAGCGGGCCTCTCGGGCGACGAGCGCATCGCGAACTACTTCCGCTGGACGCGCGAGGAGAATCTGCTCGCGCTCTACACGCCCGAGGCGCGCGCACGGCTTGGCACCGCGACGGCCCTCGCGCCAATGCTTGATTTCATGCAGCCGCTGCCCGCGTCGCTTCCGCCGCTCGAGCGGATGCTCGCGCTCGAGCAGCGCTTCTTCCTCTCCGACCACAACCTGCCGTACACCGACAAGATGTCCATGGCCGTCGGCGTCGAGGTGCGCGTGCCGCTCCTCGACCTCGAGCTCGTCGAGTTCGCTGCGCGCATTCCGACGCACATCAAGCAGAAGGGCGCCGTCGGCAAGTGGGTCTTCAAGAAGGCGATGGAGCCCTATCTCCCGCACGATGTGATCTACCGCCCGAAGTCGGGCTTCGGCGCGCCGCTGCGCCGCTGGATGCAGAGTGAGCTGCGCCCGCTGGTCGGCGACCTTCTCGGCGAACAAAGCCTGCGCAGGCGTGGTCTCTTTGACCCTCAGGCCGTCGCGCGCCTCGTCGAAGCCAACCAGACGGGTCGCATCGACGCGAACTACACGCTGCTGTCGTTGCTTTCGATCGAGATCAGGTGCAGGCGGTTCGTCGATGGCGCGGACTGATAACGCATGCGATCCGGACACAGGGAAAACGCCCTGTCCCTGACGGTTTCAACGCGTGCCGCGAACCAAGCGTGCCGATAGTACGAACCCGCAGCGCCCGCGCGATCGCGGAGCACCGTGAACCAGAGCGAGACCCCCGTGAAGCAGATCCTCCAGTCCCTCAAGAATGGCTCCACCGAAGTCGCGGAAGTCCCGTGCCCCGCCGTGAAGCGCGGTCACCTGCTCGTCCGCACTTCGCGCACGCTCGTCTCCGCGGGCACAGAGCGCATGCTCGTCGAGTTCGGCAAGGCGGGGTGGATCGAGAAGGCGCGCCAGCAGCCCGACAAAGTGCGCATGGTGGTGAACAAGATCAAGACAGACGGGCTCATGCCGACGCTCGAGGCTGTCTTGAACAAGCTCGACCAGCCGCTTCCGCTCGGCTATTGCAATGTCGGCCGCGTGATGGAGGTGGGCGGCGGGCTCATCGGCCACGCCCCTGGCGACCGCGTCGTCTCGAACGGCAAGCACGCAGAGGCGGTGTGCGTCCCGATCAATCTCACCGCGCGCGTTCCCGACAATGTCAGCGACGACGAGGCCGCGTTCACCGTGCTCGGCGCGATCGCGCTGCAGGGCATCCGCCTCGTCCAGCCCTCGCTCGGCGAGACCGTCGTCGTCACGGGCCTCGGCCTCATCGGCCTCGTCACCGTGCAGCTCCTCCGCTCGCATGGCTGCCGCGTGCTCGGCCTCGACTTCGACCCCGAGAAGCTGGCGCTTGCGAAGAAGCTCGGCGCGGAGGTCGTGCATGTCGGCGCAGGCCAGGACCCCGTCGCAGCGGCGCAGGCGTTCTCGCGCGGCCGCGGCGTCGATGCCGTCATCATCACGGCCGCCAACAAGTCGAACGAGCCGATGCACCAGGCGGCGCTCATGTGCCGCAAGCGCGGCCGAATCGTGCTTGTCGGTGTCGTGGGCCTCGAGCTCTCCCGCGCGGACTTCTTCGAGAAGGAGCTCACCTTCCAGGTCTCGTGCTCGTACGGCCCGGGCCGCTACGACCCGAGCTACGAGGAGAAGGGCAACGACTATCCCGTGGGATTCGTCCGCTGGACCGAGCAGCGCAACTTCGAGGCCGTGCTCGACATGATGTCGGACGGCCGTCTCGATGTGAAGCCGCTGATCTCGCATCGATTCAAGATCGAGGACGCGATCGAGGCGTACGAGCTCATCTCCGGCGGCCCGCCGAGCCTCGGCATCCTGCTCGAGTATCCCGACGCGTCGGCGAAGCCTGAAGCCGAGGTGCGGCGCACCTCGGTCGAGCTTCCGAAGCCTGCGACTCCGCCCGCGAAGGCCAACGCGTCGATCGGCTTCATCGGCTCCGGAAACTACGCGACGGGCGTCCTGATCCCGGCGTTCAAGGCAGCGGGCGCGCGTCTGCGCACGGTCGCGTCGAGCGGCGGCGTGAGCGGCCTGCACGCGGGCCGCAAGTTCGGATTCGAGTCGACCACGACGGACACCGACGGCGTCTTCCGCGACCCCGCCGTGAACGCCATCGTGATCTCGACGCGGCACGACTCGCATGCGTCGATGGTCTGCCAGGCGCTGCGCGCTGGCAAGCATGTCTTCGTCGAGAAGCCGATCGCGCTCAAGACGGAGGAGCTCCGCGAGATCGAGGCCGCGCGCGCGGAGGCCATGGCGAAGGGCGCATCGCCGCTCGTCATGGTCGGCTTCAATCGCCGCTTCGCGCCGCAGGTCGTCAAGCTCAAGTCGCTCCTCCGCGGCGCGAACGGGCCGAAGTCGTTCATCATGACCGCGAACGCGGGCGCGATTCCCGCCGAGCACTGGACGCAGGACCGCGATGTCGGCGGCGGCCGCATCGTGGGCGAGGGCTGCCACTTCATCGACCTCCTGCGCTTCCTTGCGGGCGAGCGCATCGTGCGCGTCCGCGCGCACGCGATGGCCGCGAAGTCGGACGACACGGTCTCGATCGAACTCGGCTTCGCAGACGGCTCGATCGGCACGGTGCACTACTTCGCGAACGGCCCGAAGTCGTTCCCGAAGGAGCGGCTCGAGGTCTTCGCGCAGGGTCGTGTGATCCAGCTCGACAACTTCCGCAGGATGACGGGCTTCGACTGGCCCAAGTTCAAGTCGATGAACCTCTGGAGCCAGGACAAGGGCCAGAAGGCCTGCGCCGCGGCGTTCGTCGACGCGGTCGCGTCGGGCGGCGCGTCGCCGATCCCGTTTGAGGAGCTGATCGAGGTCGCGGAGGCGACGATCGCGGCGGCCGACCTCGCGCGCACGAGCCGCTGACGAAACCCTGAACCCATCCACGACACGGTGCAAGCATGAGCACGATCCTCGTCGACATCATCGCGGGCGCACGCCCGAACTTCATGAAGATCGCGCCGATCATCCACGCGATCCAGGCGCGCGAGAAGCAGGGCGGACCGGTCCGCTTCCGCCTCGTCCACACGGGCCAGCACTACGACGAGAAGATGTCGGGCGACTTCTTCAAGCAGCTGGGGATCCCCGCGCCCGATGTCAACCTCGAGGTGGGCTCTGGCTCGCACGCCGAGCAGACAGCGTCGATCATGACGCGCTACGAGAAGCTGCTTCTCGAGAAGAAGCCAGCGCTCTGCCTCGTCGTCGGCGATGTGACGAGCACGATGGCCTGCGCGATCGCCGCGCAGAAGCTCTGGGTGAAGGTGGCGCATGTCGAGGCGGGCATCCGCTCGGGCGACTGGACGATGCCCGAGGAGATCAACCGCATGGTGACCGACGCGATCACCAACTACTTCTTCACGACGAGCGAGCACGCGAACCGCAACCTGCGCGGCGCGGGCGTCGGCGACGAGCGGATCTTCTTCGTCGGCAACACCATGATCGACACGCTGCGCGCGAACATGGACCGCCTCTCGAAGCCCGCGTTCTTCGACGAGCTCGGCCTGAAGCCGTCGTCGTACTTCGTGATGACGATGCATCGCCCCGCGAATGTCGACTCGGGCAGCACCTTCACGAAGCTTCTCGACGCGATCATCGCGGGCACGCGCGGCGAACCCGTCGTCTTCCCCGTGCATCCGCGCACGGCGAAGACGATGCGCGAGATGGGCGGGCTGCCCGAGAGCCTCAAGCTCGTCGATCCGCAGCCCTACCTCGAGTTCAACTACCTCGTGAAGCACGCGAAGGCCGTCATCACCGATTCGGGCGGAATCACAGAGGAAACCACTGTGATGGGCGTGCCGTGCCTCACCATGCGCGACAACACAGAGCGGCCCGAGACGATCGAACTCGGCACGAACGAACTCATCGGAACGAACCCCGCCGCGCTCAAGCCCGCGCTCGACCGGCTCTTCGCGGGCCAGTGGAAGAAGGGCGGCATCCCGCCGCTCTGGGACGGCAAGACGAGCGAGCGCATCGTGGCGCATCTCGAGAAGCTGCTCGCCTGACGCGAAGCGCGCCTGAAGCGAGACATGAAGCGAGACATGAAGCGAGACATGAAGAGAGCATGAATCCGATCGCCAAGGCACTGCGGCTCTGGAACACCGTGCGCTGGCTCAAGCCCGTGCAGG
>JBIKTI010000265.1:0-4556 GCA_044348205.1 Phycisphaerales bacterium
CGGCATCCCGGCTGGCAGCGTCGGCTTCAACTCGCTGTATCGCTGCGGATACAGCTTCGTTTCGCCTCCTTGCCATCCGGGCGCCGCGCGAATCTTTGGTCTTCGGGGATCCGTCAGACAGAACCTAGCGCCGCCCGGCTCGAACGCGATCCTCACGCGAGATTCGTGTAGACCTTCTGCACATCGTCGTGGTCCTCGAGTGCGTCGACGATCTGCTCGACCTGCGCAGCTGTGGCCGCATCGGCATCGACCGTCTGCAGCGGGATCCAGACGATCTCCGCGGACTCGACCTCGAACCCAGCAGACTCGACGGCCTGGCGCACTGCGATGAGATCTCCCGGCGCCGCGAGGACCCGGAAGGTCCCGTCCTCTCCTTGGATGTCCTCTGCGCCCGCTTCGAGCGTGCACTCCATGAGGCGCTCCTCCATGGTGTCGGGATCGGTCGAGCCAGCCGTGGCGATGATCTCCGCCTTCTGCATGAAACCGAACGCCACGGAACCGGGAACCCCGATCTTGCCGCCGTTCTTGTCGAAGATCACCCTGATGTCGGCGGCCGCCTTGTTGGCATTGGCGATCAGGCACTCGACGATGATCGCTGCGCCGCCAGGGCCATATCCCTCGTAGCGCGCAGGGTCGTAGCGCTCCTCGGTCCCTTCGCCCGTTCCCTTCTTGATCGCCTTCTCGATCGTCTCGCGTGGCATGTTGGCCGCGCGCGCAGCGTCGACAGCGATGCGCAGCGACGGATTGAAGTGCGGGTCACCCCCGCCCTTCTGCGCGGCCACGATGATCGCGCGGGAGCACTTGCTCCACACCTTGCCGCGCTTCTTGTCGACGGCGGCCTTGCGGTGCTTGATGTTCTTCCAAGCGCTGTGTCCTGCCATGTTTCCGTCCCTCTGCCCGCGCACGGCGGGGTTCCGAGCATATCCATCTCAGCGGGCGCCGATGCACTCCGGGATCGAGGGCGCCGCCCCGCGCGCGACCTCAGCGAGCTTCCTCGCGGCCCGCTCGACCACGCTCGCATGCCGCCGTCGGTAGAAGTCCTCCGCGGCGACGATCTCGATGCCGTACTCGCGGCGCTGGAACTCGGAGATCCCGCGCCCGACGACATCGGCGGGATAGCGCAGTTCGGCGACCTGGGCCACCTGCTGCCAGCAGCGGATCGCGGCCTGCTGGTCGCCGTCGCGCCAGAGGGCATCGCCAAGGTGGTCGAGCGTCGCGAGCGAGGGGTCGTCGGGACGAAGCCGCAGCGCCTGGCGGAAGAGCGTGACGGCGCCCTGGCCGCGCGCATCGTCGCGGAACCTGCCCTGGTGGTAGCGCACCACGCCGAGCGTGTCGAGGATCGCGGGGTCGTCGGGAGCGCGCGCCGCCGCACGCTCCGCGAGCGCGACGGTCTCTGCGTCGAGGACGCCGCCCTCGATGCGCATGAACGCGAGATTGTTGAGCGCGGGCGCGAGTTCTGCGTCGACCTCGAGCGCGGCACGCAGAAGATCTGCGCTTCCGGCCTCGTCGCCTGCAAGCGAGAACGCATCCGAGGCGCGAAGAAGCGTCCGCGCGAGCGCCCTCGCACGGGACTCGCCGGGCGCTGCGGGTTCCGAGTCCGTCCTTCGAAACGGCTCCGCGCCATCCGCCGAGAGTTCCTGCGCGATCAAGCGCGCGTCCGACGAGCCATCGCCCGATGCCGCGAGCATGGCGATCGCGGCTCCACCGAAGAACGCGCGGATCTCGGCATCGAACCGCCGCTCGCGCGCGAGCGCTGCGGCCAGACGCGCCGCTTGGTACGGGTCGCGCTCGATGGCAACGAGGGCGCGGAAGAGCGCGCCGTAGCGCTCGCGGTCTTCGGACGACGCATGGCGGGCCGCACGGGCCAGCGACGCAAGGCGCGCGTCGAGATCGTCTCCGCCGACGCGGGCGGCGACCACGGTTCGCATGGCGGCGAAGAGATCATCTTGATCGAGCGCGGGCCGTCGGGCCAGGAAGACCTGCGCGGCGGCGTCCATGGAGCGTGCCTCGGCGCGATCGCGCGAAGCGATCTCCGCGGCGAGCACGAGGAGCGCACGCGCTGCGCGCGGCGGAATCTCGCCGCTCGTTGCGGCCGCGAGCTCGACACTGCGCGCCGCAGCGCCGATCGATCCCGCGGAGAGCTGCGCACGCGCGACCGCCGCGCTCGCGGAGGGCGTCTTCGGCCTGCGCGCCGCGCGGCCTGCCTCGTCAAGCGCCCGCGACGCTGCGTCGGCGAGGAGAAGAGCGTCATGCCGCCTCGACAGCGTCGCATCGAGTGGAGGCGCGGCCCCGTCAGGCCGTGGTCCCTTGCTCGGGTCGAAGGCGATGGCAAGACGGCGTCGTGCAGGGAGCGCAGGAGAGTCAGCGGCCAGTCGTTCCGCCCACGACGCGAGGGTCGTTGGACGGGCAGGCGTCGCCGCACGGTTCAGGATCCGCTGGATCGTCTCGACCGAAGGCTCGAGTTCCTCCGCGAGCGCAAGACACTCGAAGGCAAGCGGAAGCTGCAGCCGCTCGAACTCGCGAGCCGCGTCGAGCAGCGCTGCGACCATGCCCGACTCGAGGGGCGGCTCGCCCGCGAGTTCCGCAAGGCTGGCGCGCGCCTCGCGCGCAGTGGCGTCGTCGCCGACCGAGAGCGCGGAGAGCGACTCGACGGCCTGCGCGCGGAGCACAGGGTCCGCAAGCGCCGCGCGCGCGCGGATGAGCGCTGCACGCGCGTCCCGCGGATCGGCCGCCATCGCACGGGCGGCGCGGTCGCGCGCGCGCACGGCGTCGCCGACTCCGAGCCACGCCGCCGCGAGGGTCCTCGCGACCGTGGGGCCTGCCGCGAGCGCCTCTTCGTCGATCTCGAGGAGGAGGGTCTCGTCGCGGAGCTCGGCTGCCGCCATCGCGCACGCGACGAGCGCGTGCGCGGAGGCAGGCGCGCGCTGCCGTGCAGACGCGGCGATCAGCAGTGCGTCCTCGGGGAAGCCGAAGAGCGCATGCACGCGGCTCGCAAGCGCATCGCCGACGGACCTGTCGCCGACGCGCGCAAGCGCCGCCAGAATGCGCTCAACCTCGAACCCCGACGAAAGCAGAGCCGCCGCCACGGAGTCGATTTCATTCGGATTTGCGCGCGCGACCTCGCAGGCAGCCTCGCAGAGCGGCTCGGGCCCCGCATCGGCGAGGTGACGAAGTCCGAGCCGAAGCGCGGCCCGATCGCGCGGGTCCGCCGCGAGCCGACTGCGCACGAGGGCTCGAAGCTCTGGAGACGGCACGGCGGCGCCGAGACTCTGTGCGAGCGCCATCCGCGCGCCGCTGGCGGGGTCTCCATCCGCGAGAGCCCCAAGCCGCCGAGCGGCACGCTCCCGCTCCTCTCGCGATGCAGAGGGCGCGAGCCACGCCACGCGGTGCAACGCGAGCGGGTCGAGCGGACTGCGCAGGCACGCGTCGATGGCGTCGCGATAGCGCGCATCGAGGGCGTCCTGATCGATCGGCAGCGCATCGAGCCGAAGCCCCGCGAGCGCCGCCACAGCGCGAACCGCGGGTTCCGACTCGCCGCGTTCCGCCTCGGCAAGCGCAGCGAGCACCTCGCGCGCATCCCGATCGCGGCCGAGCGCATGCAGCGCGTCCGCGCGCAGAAGCGCGAGCCTCGCGAGCGAACCGCTCGACTCAGCCGACAGCTCCTCCGCGAGGCCGATCGCCTCGAGCGCAGCCAGAGGCTGCCCGAGCCGGAGCGCAGCGAGCGCGCACTGCTCCTCGAGTTCACCGACCGCCGTCGGCAGCGGAATGGCCGCACCCCGTCGCGCGACTGCTCCTTCGCCGACGAACCACGCAAGCGCGGCGACCGCGTCGGCGTCGCGCCCGTTCTGGACGGCCTCGAGCCCAGCGAAGGCAAGGGCGATCGGATTTCGCGCGTCGATGGCTGCGAGTCTCGCGATGGTTCCGCGCACATCGCCAGCGACGCCGCGCGCGAGGTGCGCGAGGAGAAGCACCTCGAGCGGCTCGCAGTGCGCGGGCGCGATGCGCGCCGCTTCCTCCGCAAGTCGAAGCGCAACGGCCGCGTCCTGCCGTGACAGCGCGTCCGCCGCGCGACCGAGGGTTTCCGCTGCGGGCTGCGGCAGCGGCCCTGCGTTCTTCGGAGGCGGGAGTTCCCCGCGCAGCTCGCAGATGTGGCAGGAAGGCGATTCATCGCCCGGCTCGCCCGTCGTGCGCGCCCCAAATGTCCCGAGAGAGAGCGTGCGCGAGATCGCCGTTGTGGACAGGGTCTCCCTTGGGCTCGCCGACGCAGGGCGCGCGCGCGACTCTGCGCTGCTCGACGCAACGACGGCGGAGCCCGGCCGAGGCGATGCACCCGAACGCGCCGTGCACGCACTCTGGATCACGACTGCTGCAAGCAAAGCGCCCACGCTGGCTGCGCTGCACAGCATGCGCCGCCGCGAAGGCGAGTTCGTCACCGCCCGCGCCTTGCCTTTGCGACTTGACGCACGGCCTTTGAGGCGATCGGCTTCGACTTCGTCACTTTCTTGAGAATAGGCGTCTTCGCCGCAGCCTTTTTCGACACAGGCTTCTTCGACACA
>JBIKTI010000266.1:0-4534 GCA_044348205.1 Phycisphaerales bacterium
CTTCAGCTTGTCGTAGAAGTCGTAGATGATCTCGGCGAGCGGGATCTCGTACTTCAGGATCTGCCGCGTCTCGCTGATCATCTCCTGCGCCTGGAAGGTGCCGCGGCGGGTCTCCGCGAGCTTCATGAGGTCGCCGATGTTCTCGTTCGGGCAGATGATCTCGATCTTCACGATCGGCTCGAGGATTCCCTTGATCTTCGACCCATCGGGAAGATCGGCGGGGTTGTGGATCTCGACCTGCGTGCCGTCGTTGAGGTCGACCTTGTACGACACCGTCGGCGCCGTCTGCACGATCGACACGCCGCCCTCGCGCTCGAGGCGCTCCTGCACGATGTCCATGTGCAGGAGGCCGAGGAACCCGCAGCGGAAGCCGAAGCCGAGCGCCTCGCTGTGCTGCGGCTCGAAGGTGAAGCTCGCGTCGTTCAGGTGCAGCTTCTCGATCGCCTCGCGCAGCTGCTCGAAGTCGGACTTCTTGCCGTCTTCGTCGGCGCTCGACGGATAGAAGTCGCAGAACACCATCTGCTTCGGCTCTTCGTAGCCTTCGAGCGCGATGTCGGCCGGGTCGAGGTCGAGCGTGATGGTGTCGCCGACGCGCACATCGCCGAGGGTCTTCATGCCCGCGCACACCGAGCCGACCTGCGCGTAGCTCAGCTCCTTCACCTTCTGCGGGAATGGCGTGTAGCGCAGGAGCTCCGTCACCGAGAAGGTGCGGCCCGTGCCCATCATGCGGATCTTGTCGCCTTGCTTGAGATGACCGTCGAAGACGCGCACATACATCACGACGCCGCGGTACTCGTCGTACTTCGCGTCGAAGACGAGGCCGCGCAGCTTCTTCGTGGTCGGAGGCTTCGGCGCGGGCAGCTTCTCGCAGATCATGTCGAGGAGCTGCTGGATGCCCTGGCCCGTCTTCGCGGAGACATAGATGCAGTCCTCCGCGGGGAAGCCGAAGACCTGCTCGACCTCCATCGCCACGCGGTCGGGGTCGGCCGCGGGGAGGTCGATCTTGTTGATGACGGGAATGAGCGTCAGGTCGCCCGCGACCGCGAGGTACGCGTTCGCGACGGTCTGCGCCTGCACGCCCTGCGTCGAGTCGACGACGAGCACGGCGCCTTCGCAGGCCTTGAGCGCACGCGACACCTCGTAGGTGAAGTCGACATGGCCGGGCGTGTCGATGAAGTTGAGCTCGTACTCCTCGCCCTTGTAGGTGTGCTTCACCGTCACGGCGGAGGCCTTGATGGTGATGCCACGCTCACGCTCGAGGTCCATCGAGTCGAGGAACTGGGCGCGCGCTTCGCGCTGCGACACGGCCTTCGTCTCCTGAAGAAGACGGTCGGCGAGGGTCGACTTGCCGTGGTCGATGTGGGCGATGATGGAGAAGTTGCGGATCTTCACGGGAATCGGACAGTGTAGCCGTCCCGCGCCTTCGGTTCAGCCTGTCTTTCACGCGCTCCGCGCGTGTCGCGCCGCGAGCCCCGCCAGCCGCCCGCGGGCTTCGCGGACGCGGGATTCGGGAATGCGCCCGTCGACGACCGCGGCCGCGAGCGACTCGATGACCTCGTGCTGCGCCTCGTGGGTGTGGCAGACGAGGAGCGCGTCGACGCCTGCCGCCACCGCGCGCGCGGCGGCCTTGCCCGAGCCGAAGTGCTCGCTGATCGCCTTCATCTCGAGGCAGTCGCTCACGCAGACGCCGTCGAAACCGACCTCGCCGCGCAGGAGCGAGATCGCGGGGGCGCTCATCGTGGCCGCGACGCCCGGGTCGAGCGCGTCGAAGACGACATGGGTCGTCATCACGCAGGAGACGCCCGCCCGCACCGCGGCCTTGAACGGCACGAGCTCGCACGCTCGCAGGCGGTCGAGCGCGTGCGCGAGCCGCGGCAGGTCGTAGTGCGAGTCCTTGTCGGTGTCGCCGTGGCCCGGGAAGTGCTTCGCGCAGGCGGCGAGCTCCTGCTCGAGGCCCGCGATCATCGCGGCGCCAAGTTCGGCGACGACCGCTGCGTCGCGCGAGAACGAGCGTTCACCGATCACGGGATTCGCGGGGTTCGAGTCGACATCGACGACGGGCGCCAGGTCTATGTCGAAGCCGGCGTCGCGCACCTGCGCGCCGAGGCGGCGGCCTATCTCACGCACTTCGGCGGGGCTCTTGCCGCCGATCTCGCGCAGCGATGGGAAGCGCTCGAAACCATCGGTGAGGCGCGTGACGCGGCCGCCTTCCTGGTCGACCGACAAGAGGAGCGGCCCCGGCGCGATCGCCTTGAGTTCACGGATGAGCGCGCGCGTCTCGTCGCGGGTGCCGACATTGCGCACGAAGAGAATCACGCCCGACACGCCCTGATGGATGAGCTTCGCCGTCTCGGGCGGCGGGATCTTCCCGTCGAAGCCGATCCAGAGGAGTGGGCGGACGAGGTCTTCAGCTTCGGACGCGCGCATGGCTCGCAATGTAGCGTTCCGCGCGCGCCGCTCAGTGCCGATGCGCGATCGGCAGCGATACCTTCTTCTCGAGCTCGTCGGTCGGCACCGCGATCAGGTCGTAGCCGTTTGCGTCGACGACCGTGCAGCGCACCAGTTCGCCGGGCGAGCGCTTCTCGGTCGACTGGACATAGGTGAGCGAATCGATCGACGGCGCCTGGAAGTACGCGCGGCCCGTGTAGAGCGCGCCGCCCTTCGTCACGCCGGTCGTCGCGCGCGCCTTCGACTTGCCCGCGGCGACCGAGTCGATGAGGACATCGAGCTGCACCTTCGACTCGGCCTGCAGCTTCGCGTTCTCGAAGGCGATCTCCTGCTGGAGAAGCATGAGCCGCTCCTCGCGCTCGCGCTTGACCTCGTCGGGCACCGCGAGGGCGGGATCTGCCTCCATCGTTCCCGCCGGCGTTCCCGCCTCGGCCGAATAGCGGAAGACTCCGAGCATCTCGAACTGCTGCTCGCCGACGAACTCGAGGAGCTGCTCGAAGTCGTCGTCGGTCTCGCCGGGGAAGCCGACGATGAAGGTGGTGCGGATCGCCATGCCGGGCACGCGGTCGCGCAGCTTTCCGAGCAATTCCTCGGTGTCCGCGCGCGTCGTGTGGCGACGCATCGCCGACAGCATCGAGTCGCTCGCGTGCTGGAGCGGCATGTCGATGTACTTGACGATGTTGTCAAGCCTGGCGATCGCGTCGATCGACGCGTCGTCGAACTTCGACGGATACGCGTACATCAGGCGCATCCAGCCGCCGCCGAACTCGCGCGCGACGCCGTCGATCGTCTTGAGGAGGCCAGGGAGGCCGCCGTCGTAGCCGACATCCATGCCGTAGCTCGTCGTGTCCTGGCCGATGAGGTTCAGCTCGAACGCGCCCGAGGCCATGAGGCCGCGCGCCTCGGCGGCAATCGCATCGATTGGCTTCGAGCGCATCTTGCCGCGAATCGACGGAATCGTGCAGAACGCGCAGCGCTGGTTGCAGCCTTCCGAGATGCGCAGATACGCCCAGTGGCGCGGCGTGAGGCGCACGCGGTCGTCGTCGCCTTCGAAATAGCCGATGCCCTTGCCGTCGGCGCCGTTCACGGTGAGGCCGACGGTCTTGATGCCGCGCTCGGCCGCCGCCTGGAGCGCATTGCCCGCGATCCAGTACTTCGGTGCCTTTTCGGCGACATCGGCAGCGCCCTCGCCGCCGACCGCGTCGACGATGTGGTCGCGGTCGAACACGCCGACCATCGCGTCGATCCCTGGCGCCCACTCGAGAAGCTTTGCGCGGTGGCGCTGCACGAGGCAGCCCGCGACGACGACGCGCTTGATCTCGCCTTTCTCCTTGCGTCGGATCGCGTCGTGGATCACCTCGAGCGACTCGTCCTTCGACGCCTCGAGGAAGCCGCAGGTGTTCACAACGATCGCGTCGGGACGCTGGTCCTCGTTCACGAGCTCGAAGCCCGAGGTCTTGAGGACGCCGAGCATCTTCTCGCTGTCGACGAGGTTCTTCGGGCAGCCGAGGCTGACGAAACTGACGCGGGCGATGTCGGGCTTCTTCGCGGTCATGGATCGGTCAGTGTAGATCACTCAGCGCGCGCCGCCGAAGCCATAGAGCCCGCGCGCGGCGATTTCGCGCCAAACCGCGTCGGAAATGCCGCTCGGGCGCTCGCCGTGCGCGATTCGCGCGCGCAGATCGGTCGAGGCGAGCTCGACCGGCGCGAGGTCGAGAAGCCACGACGGAGCGTCCGCGAATCCGCTCGAGCGCGCGAAATCGGCGAGGAATCCCGCGACCGCCGCGTGCGTGTCGGGCGGGCGGACCACGATCGCGGGGCGCGCGAGCTCGAGGAGTTCGCGCCAGCGATGCCAGCGCTCGATGCCGCGGATCGCGTCGCTGCCGACGAGAAATCGGATCGCGCCGCGGAGCGAGGGCGTTCGCCCGCAGAGCGCCGTCACGGTGTCGACGGTGTAGCTCGGGCCCTCGCGGTCGAGCTCGAGGCGCGAGAGGCGGATCTCGCCGCCGATCTCGCCTGCGGTGTCGCCGACGATCGCGCCGAACGCAGCGCGACAGAGCGCGAGGCGCGTCTCGCCGTCGGCGGG
>JBIKTI010000267.1:0-4528 GCA_044348205.1 Phycisphaerales bacterium
CCTTCGCTCAAACCCGCTCGTCATCCGACTCCGAAGCTTTACCCGCGCAATCGGGCTCAACTCGCTGCTCATGCGCTTCATGGCCGACAAGACCTACGAGGCGCGCTTCGATGAAGCGTTCTTCGCCCATGTGAACGCGGGGGACTGCGTCTGGGATGTCGGTGCGAACAGAGGCCTCTACACGGAGCGGCTGGCGGCGCGGGTGGGCGCAAACGGCCGCGTGATCGCGTTCGAGCCCGTTCCTTCCAATCATCAGGCGCTCATCGCTCGCTGCTCCGCGCTCGCAAATGTCACGGTGCTTCAGATGGCGCTCGGCCGCGAGGACGGGTCGGCGCGGATGGAGCAGGGTGCGGATGCGATCGGTGCGACTTCGCGGATCATCTCCGGGCCGCGCTCGACCGAGCAGGGCGGCGGTGCTGCGGTCATGTCCAGGGCGACGGTCGAGGTGCCTGTCCGAGCTGGAGCCGGACTGGTGAGGTCAGGTGCCGCGCCGCTGCCTCAGGCCGTGAAGATCGATGTCGAGGGCCATGAGTTCGACTGCCTCACGGGCCTCGAGCCGCTGCTTGCCGAGGGCGGGCTGCGTGCGATCGGAATGGAGATCCACTTTGGCATCCTCGCGGATCGAGGGGAGTCCGATGCTCCGCGAAAGATCGAGCAGATGCTCTCGCGAGCAGGATTCAAGGTGACCTGGTCGGATCCGAGCCACATCGTCGCCCATCGGAACTGAACTGCGTCGCGGCTGTCAGTGCTGCGGCACGCGACTGTCGGGCTGGCCCGATCCGAACTGCAGCGTGGTTGGCTCGCGGCCGATGGTCCGCATCTCGAGTTCCTTGTATTCGACGAAGCGGAAGACATCCGCTCGAAGCCGTGCCCAGACTCGGCCGACCCTGCCGGCCTTCCACGCACCTTCGACCGACAGCAAGTAGAGGTAGTAGAGCTGGTAGCGGAACGGGACTCGGAAGAAGTACCGCTTGAGCCACATGCGTCTCTGGAACGCCGTGCCCAGCAACTTCGGCTCGTCCGCGAGCGCCTGCTCCCGATAGCGGATCAGCGCTTCCTCCGTGGAGTAGCGATTCTGCTTGTACAGCCAGTGCTCGAGACTCGGGCTGTCGTGGTGCTCCAGTTCGCCTTCCAGCTGGATGGTTCGGCCCGGGACGACAGGGTGCTCGTTCACCGACACATCGGTGAATCGGCATGTGCCCGTGCGCCAGACCCGAAGCAGCGTGTGCCGCACGGGCAGCGGGCGTCCCATGAACCACAGGCGGCGATGCATGGAGATCGCGTCGCATGAACCCGCGGCGAGGGCCGCGCGCAGCTGCGACTTCAGCTCGTCGGAAAGCCGCTCGTCCGGATCGAGCTTCATCGTCCACGGAGCCTGGATGGGCAAGTCCCTGACGGCGAAGTTCCACTGGTCGCCGAATCCACGGAAGCGCCGTTGCACAACCTTCACGCCGTGCTCAAGCGCGATGTCGACGGTCTTGTCCTTGCTGTAGCTGTCGACAAGATGGATCTCCTGCGCAAACCCGCTGAGATTTCGGCACACATCCCGAAGGTTGTGCGCCTCGTTCAGAGAGATCATGACCACAGCAAGGGGGGCTGGACCTTCTGGATGCGGCGTGGGCTTGGCGATAGACACGACTGACTGATAGTATCTGTTCCTTCCAGCCCTGACTTTCGCGAATCATGGGTGATCCGTGCGTGAATCCTCCGCGATGTGCGTGAATCGGGCCCTCGTTGTGGTCGATCCCCCAGTGGCCTCTCCCGAACCTCGATGCGATCCATTCAGGTCATCCCAGCCATCGAACGCGAGTCGAGCGGTCCCTCGTACTCGGTGAAGCGGCTCGCCCAGAGCCTCGAGGACGCGGGTTGCGCGACGACGATCGCGGCGATGCGCATGCCCGGCTCCGATGGAGCGGTCGAGGGCGTGCGCAAGTTCCCGATGGACCGTGGGCCGTTGCGGCTCGGTCGATGCACTGCGATGCGTCGATGGCTCGTGGAGGAGTGTCGCGAGGGTCGTGCGCAGGTCCTTCACAACCACGGAATGTGGCAGATGAACTCGCTCTACTCGGCGAGTGTCGGACCGAGGTTCAAGGTGCCCGTCGTCCAGTCGCCGCGCGGGGCGCTCTCGAGCTGGGCGCTTCGGAGCGGCTCATGGACGAAGCGCATCTTCTGGCCCACGCTCCAGCGCCCGGCGCTCGCGCGAACGAGTTGCTTTCATGCGACCGCCGAGTCGGAGGCCATGGATGTCCGCGCCTGCGGGTTCAAGCAGCCGGTCGCCGTGATTCCGAACGGCATCGATCTTCCTCCGCGCGAAGCGCTTTCGACGACCCGCGCGCGTGCGGTGCTGTTCCTCGGACGATTGCACCCCGTGAAGGGAATCCCGTTGCTGCTCGAGGCGTGGCGGAGCGTGCAGGACCGCTTCGACGGATGGGAGCTTCGGATCGCAGGAAGCGACGACGGCTACTACGGCAACTCGGGCTATCGCAAGGAACTCGAGGGGCGTGCGGAGGAGCTCGCGTGCGCGCGCGTGCGGTTCCTCGGCGAGGTTCGCGGCGAAGCGAAGTGGCGGCTGCTCTCCGAGTGCGCGGTCTTCGTTCTTCCGAGCCAAAGCGAGAACTTCGGCATCGCGGTCGCGGAGGCGCTGGCCGCGGGCACGCCTTCCATCGTCACGCACGGAGCCCCTTGGTCGGGGCTGGCGGGGGCGCGGGCGGGCTGGTGGGTCGAATATCGCGCGGAGTCGGTCGCGTCTGCGCTGGAGCAGGCCATGAGCCTCGACCTGTCCACGCTGCAAGCGATGGGCGACAATGGGCGCGCCTGGATGGAGCGGGACTTCTCGTGGACCTCCGTCGCGGATCGCACGCTCGCAACCTATCGATGGCTGTGCGAGGGTGGCACGCGCCCCAGCTGGGTGCAGGAGTGATGGCGTGGACGGGTGGTCCTGCTCTGGCGCACGGCTCGTGAATCCAATCAGAGTGAACGAATCATGCGCATGATCGCCATCGACGGCACTGATCTCTTGCTCTCGCGGATCTCGTTCGGGACCGGTTCGCTGCACCACCAGTTCCGGGCATCGGCTCGTCGGAGGCTCCTCGGCGCCGCGCTCGAAGCAGGCGTTTCGCACTTCGACACCGCTCCCTACTACGGCGAGGGTCTTGCCGAGCATGACCTCGGCCGGTTGTCGACGAACGAGCGGAACGCGATGACCGTTGCCACCAAGATCGGGCTCTATCCCGCAGCGGCCCCCGTCGGGTCCTCCGCCCGCCTCTGGGCGCGGCGTCTGCTCGGGAAGGTCAGCGGCCGGGCCTCCGGGCCACGCGCCGACTTCGCGCTCGCCGCGGCGCGCGAGAGCTTTGAACGGAGCCTCCGCGTCTTGAGACGAGACCGAATCGACCTTCTGATGCTGCATGAGCCTGTGATCGCCGATGTCCCGTCGGAGAGCCTCCTCGAGTGGCTCCACGAGATGAAGGTTCGAGGATCGCTGCGTGCCTGGGGCGTCGCTGGTGTGGCGGAACGGGTGGAGCCCTTCGTCGCGACGCGGAGCGGGCTCGCGCAGGTCGTCCAGACCCGGGACAGCGTCGCGCGGCGGGAAGCGCTCTTCCTCTCGAGATACGGCCGGCCGCTTCAGATCACCTACGGGTACTTCTCCAGCGGCTGCGCAGACATCGCGTCTGCGCTTTCCTGCAATACGACGGGCACGGTGATCTTCTCCACCCGTCGCCTCGAGCGAGTCGCGCAGCTTGCGGCTGTGGTGCGGGCGGGAGGTCTTCCATGATCGCCGGGGCCGTCCACGACCTGGCAGCCTCGCAGCCAGCACCCTCCGCTCCGTTCGACGCGTGCATCATCGGAGCGGGCGCAGCGGGGTCCTATCTCGCGAAGCGACTCTCGGGGCTTGGCATGCGCGTCGCGTTGGTCGAGGCGGGAGGCCTTCGATGCGCGCCGGAAGTCTCGGATTGCTTTCGACCCGAGTTCGGTGAAGCCGTCTACTCGGGTGCCACTCTGGGCCGCGCCTTCGGTCTTGGCGGGTCCACCTCGCGATGGGGTGCGCTTCTCGCGCCGCATTCCGAGGTGGACGCGGTTCCCGGCGGGGATTCCGTCGGCGGCTGGTCCCGGTTGGTCGGCGAGGTCCGACGATGTGCGCCGACGGTGCTGCGTGGCCTTGGCTGGCGCGGCGAGCTCGACTTCGAGCGGCTCTGGCGCGCCCCCTCGACCTTGCCTGAATCCATCCGTGCGTCGGACGAACTCTCCGCGGTCGAGGCGCTGTTCCTGCCCTTTCGGCGGAAGAACCTGGCATGGCTCGTCGAATCCGCACGCGGCGGAAGTGGCGGAGGCTCCATCGAGATTTTCGTGAACGCCGTCGTCGCGCGGTGGGCGGTGCGGACGGTCGGTGTCGACCAGCCTGTCGTCGAGTCGATCGAGGCGCGGCACGCGCGGGGCAACGCAGTGCGGATCGTCGCCCGGAACTTCATCCTGGCAGCAGGGGCTCTCGAGTCGACCCGCTCGATGCTCGAGCTTCGCGAGAGTCTTCCAG
>JBIKTI010000268.1:0-4511 GCA_044348205.1 Phycisphaerales bacterium
GAGCTCAGGCGATGCTCCGTGCCCGCGTTCCCTTTTCCCGTTTCTGACTTGGTGGGCGCGCTGGCCATGTTCCGTGGCTGGTTTGGTTGTGTCCCGCCGCGGTTTGTGGTTTCGTCTATCCCACGATCCGAGTCACGATCCGAGTCACGATCTGAGTCCCGTTCTGAACCCCCGGAGCCTGGAGAGAGTTTCATGCGCGCAAAGACCCCCATCCTCGTCTCAGGAATCGTCAGCACCTTCATCGCAGCGGCCGCGAGCGCGGACTTCAGCTCCGCATCGTGGACCCTGAGCGAGAACTCGGTCTCGCCGTCGCTCAATCAGTTCTTTGTCGGGCAGGTCCTCACCGTCGGCGGCTCTGCTTCGGTCGGCGGCTCTGGATCGCTGTCCTCGTCGACGATGACGCTCGTCGGCGGTAACGCGAGCACCGCCGGTGCCACCTGGTACAGCGCCGTCGCGTCGGCCGCTGGAACGATCAGCGTCGATTGGGCCTACACCAATGCGCCGGGTAGCGATACGGGCGGCTGGGATGGCGCTGGATGGGTGCTGAACGGTTCATTCACCGTCCTCGCCATCAACTCGGGTTCGCCCGCGAGCGGCACGCTCACCTTCTCTGTGAACGCGGGCGACACCTTCGGCTTCGGCGCCGTCACGGCGGACGGCTTCTTCGGCGCTGGCACCGCGACCTTCACCAACTTCGTCCCCGCCCCTGGCGCCGTCGGGCTCCTGGCGATGGCGGGCCTCGCTGGTTCGCGTCGCCGCCGCTGAGCGCGGAGCCGCACCTCTGTGCATCCTCGATTCAACCCGACCGCAGGCCGCCCGATGGCGGCCTGCGGTCTTTGCACTTCCCGCCGTTTCCGAGCGGTTGCGCTGCTCGGGTAGGCTTCCTGCGCGAGTCCGTTCCTGCCATGCCTCCAAACCCGCCACAACTCGAGCAGGAGTTCCGTCGCGCGCAGGAGCGGCATTTCGCGGGCGACTTCGCGGGCGCCGCGTCGATCTACCGCGCGCTCCTCAAGCGGCTTCCGAAGAACGGGCCGCTTGTCCATGCGCTGGGCGCCGCCGAGTTCGCGCTCGGCGACCTCTCCGCTGCGCGCGAGCACCTGCTCTCCGCCATCCGCCTTCTCCCGCGCAACCCGACCGTGCGCGTCGACCTCGCCTCCGTCTACCGCAAGCAAGGGCGCTTCCTCGAGGCGCGGCGCGCGCTCGAGGATGCGCTTGCCATCGCGCCGGGCGACCCGACCGCGCTCGCGCAACTCGCGGAGACGGAGATGCTGCTCGGGAACGCCGCAGAGGCAGAGCGGTGGCTTCGCGAGGCGCTGAAGCCCATTGATGCAGAGCCCGACAGCCCCGCGATCGCCCTCGCCTTCGCGAAGCTCGCCCCGCGCATCGGGCGCGAGGAGGAGGCCGTGGCGCGGCTCGCGCGAGCGCTCGCTGCACCAGGCGTCCCGAAGATCCTCCAGTGCGAGGGCCTCTTCAGGCTCGCGTCGCTCGAGGACAGGCTCGGGCGCGTCAACGCAGCGTTCGAGTCGCTTCGCCGCGCGAACGCGATGAAGCACGCCGAGTTCGACCCCTCCGAGTTCGCGCGCAAGGTCGACCGCGCGATCTCCTACTGGCGCGCGGAGCGGATTCCCTCCCTCCGATGCGCGGACGGCATGGGGCGCGAGGCCGTGTTCATCGTGGGCATGCCGCGCAGCGGCACGACGCTCGTCGAGCAGATCATCGACAGCCATCCGAAGGCGCATGGCGGGGGAGAGCTCGCGGCGATCGGCGCGCTTGCTGCGCAGCTCGACGCGGGCGGGGTTCCGCCGCTTGTCGTCGACCCTGGCTCGATCGACGCGGAGGCGCTTCCGCGGCTTGCGCGCGGATATCTCGAGCCGCTCCGACGACTCGGCCCCGACGCCGAGATCATCACCGACAAGATGCCGCTCAACGGACTCCACCTCGGCCTCATCTGGCGCATGCTGCCCGAGGCGCGCGTCATCGTGTGCCGCCGCGATCCCGTCGACACCTGCCTTTCGTGCTACTTCCATCACTTCGCGGGCGCGCTCCCCTTCGCCTACGACCTCGCGCATCTCGGTGCGATGCATCGCGCGCACGACCGACTGCTCGCGCACTGGATCGCAGCGCTTCCGTTGCGCATCATGGAGGTGCGCTACGAGGAGCTCGTGGCGGACCCCGAGCCTTCGATCCACCGCATCCTAGAGTTCGTCGGGCTTCCCTTCGATGAGCGCTGTCTGCACTTCCACGAGAGCGGCCGCGTCGCGCTGACGGCAAGCAACGAGCAGGTGCGGCAGCCGATCTACCGCTCCTCGGTGAATCGCAGCGCGCGGTATCGGGCGCATCTTGGTCCGCTGCTTGCGGCCCTTGAGCGCTCCGACGCGTCGCCATCGGGGGGTTGAACACGGCGTGCGTTGGTACGCTGCGGCGATGGCCGAGAACGCCCGCTTTCACGGCCTCGACTTCCTGCGCGGCGCGATGATGCTGCTGGGGATCGTCCTGCATGTGGCGGCGAGCTTCGTGGCCTCGCCCGCGGATGGGGTGTGGCCGCTGCGCGACACGCACCCGACGGGCCTCGCGGGGCTTGTGGTCCTCGCGATCCACGCGTTCCGCATGCCCGCGTTCTTCGTGCTTTCAGGCTTCTTCGGCGCGCTCGTCGTCTCGCGCAAGGGCATGGGCGCGTGGGTCGGCGACCGTGCGCGGCGCATCCTGTTTCCGATGGTGATCGCGTGGATCGCGCTCTTTCCCCTCATCAAGCTGGCGTTCACCTACGCGATCGGGCGCGTGGCCGAGGCGGGCGGCGACGGGGAGATCTCTGCGGCGCTCATTGGCGCCACGATGCAGAATCCGTGGCGCGATCCGTCTCCTGCGCATCTCTGGTTCCTGCTCTATCTCCTCTGGTTCTGCGCAGCGGCCGCCTGTGCATGGGCTGCGCTGCGCGTCGTGCCGCGCGCGGCGCGCGAGACGATGCGCGGCGCCTGCGCGAACGCTGTCGTGCGCTGGTGTTCGGGCTGGCGCAGCGTGATCGCCGTGCTTGCGCTCGCGCTCGCCGCGGCGCTTCCCATGCTCGCCATGCCGAGCCCTGGGATCGCCACGCCGCGGTCGTTCGCACCTGATCCTGCGATTCTCCTCTGCTACGGCGTCTTCTTCTTCGGCGGCTGGGTGCTTGCGCTTGACCCGCGCGCGATCGACGCGCTCAAGCGGGGGGCGTGGTGGCGCGTCGCAGCAGGGTCTGCCGCGCTTGTGGTCGCGGTCGTGCTGTCGATCGCGTGGTATGTCGCCGTGAGCCAGGGTCGCGCGCCCGCGGAGGGCGGCGTGCGGGCGCTGCTTGTGGCCACGCAGGCCGTGACGGCTCTCGCAGCGTGGCTCCTCGCACTCGGCGGCGCGGGCGCTGCCGAACGCGTCTTCACGGCGTCGAGCCGCATGGTCCGTTTCGTCGTCGACTCGTGCTACTGGGTGTACCTCGTGCACCTGCCGATCGCGATTTTCGTCGTCGGCGTGTTCGCGCCGTGGAACGCGGCAGGCGTCGTCAAGATGTGCGTGGCGATCGCAGTCACGGTGGGGCTTAGCCTCGCAAGCTATGCGGCGGCGCGCGCGGTGCTGCCGCGCCGCGTGTAGATTGCGCGAAGCAAGTGGAGACGCATGAGCACTGCAGGCGGAATCGACATCATCGGCGACATCCACGGGATGCACACGCGCCTCGTGGCGATGCTCGATGCGCTTGGCTACCGCCGCGCCGCGGGTCGCTGGGCACACGCCGAAAGCCGAAAAATCGTCTTCGCCGGCGACTATGTCGACCGCGGCGCGCGCGTGGCCGAGGTGGTGGAGCTTGTGCGCGAGCTGTGCGACCAGCGCGTCGCGCTTGCACTCGCGGGGAACCACGACACGAACGCGATCGCCTTCGCGACGCGCGCCCACGACCGTGCGTTCGACGCGGCTGCGGCATGGCAGCAGGCAACGGCATGCATCGCGGCGGGCCCCGACGCGCCGCCCGCGCCCACCGCGTGGCTTCGCCCGCACGACGCGAAGAATCTGAAGCAGCACCAGGACACCGTGCGTGGTTTCGCCGACGCGCGCGGCTACGACGCGTGCGTGCGTCACTTCATGACGCTCCCGCTCTACCTCGAGCTGCCACGCCTGCGCGCGGTGCACGCAGCGTGGATTCCGCCCGCGATCCGCGCGCTCGACGCGTGGGCGGCTGCGAAGGGCGTCACGGCGGGCATCCGCGCGGAGTCGATCGACGAGGCGATCGAGATCCAGCAGACCCGCGCTGCGCCAGACGAGCGCCACTGGGGCGAACTCCTCGACCTCGGCGCACGGCAGCAGGCACTGGACTTTGCGCCCGACGAGTCCGTGGCGATCGCGCTCGAGCGCATCGTGAAGGGCGTCGAGATGCGGCTTCCAGGCGACGTCCACCTCGCCGACGGCGGCGGCCACGCGCGCGGCGAGATGCGCATCCGCTGGTTCGACGCGGCGGCGGGGCGCACCTACCACGAACACGCGCTCACGAAGGCCGC
>JBIKTI010000269.1:0-4498 GCA_044348205.1 Phycisphaerales bacterium
CGCGGCCGCGGAAGCGGTCGCGCGCCGCGCCGCGGAGGGCGTTGATCTCGGTGCCTCCGACGAGGATCGACCCCGTCGACGGGTCGAGCAGGCCCGCGATCAGCTGAAGCAGCGTGCTCTTGCCGCATCCCGAGCGGCCGACGAGGAGCATCTCCTCGCCGCGCGCGAGCATGAGCGACGGCAGGGCGAGTTCGAAGGACTTGCGTCCGCGTTCGCCTGCATGGGCGAATCGAAGTCCACGGACCTCGAGTGCGGGCGGCTTGGGTTCGGCGTGCATGGTGCGCGACTGTAGCGATCCCGCCGGCTCCATGGAACGGATGCTGCGGCGATGCGGCTCGATTCACGGCGCCATCGCGCCGCGCGGGTTCGGTAGGATCTTCCGAATGTCCCGAGTCTTCGCCCGTTCGCTCGCCATCTTTGGAATCGCGTTGCCTGTCCTGTCCGCAGCCTGTGGCTGCGCGGGTGGTTCGCTCGTGTCCTCGCCGATCGCACCCGCCTCGACCGTCGCGGAGGTCTGGCGGAGCGCACCGACCCAGTGGTTTCTCGAGGCGCCGATCATCGAGGTGCGCGAGGAGATCGGCGGAGCCCGCCGCGCGCTTGTGCCGACGCCGGGGGCTGCGGGTGCGGAAGCCCCGGGTGCGGGAGCCCCAGGTGCGGAAGGACCGGGTGCGGAAGGACCGGGTGCGGAAGGACCGGGTGCGGAAGGACCGCAGGATCCCTCGTGGCGGCAGGGTGCTGGTGAAGCGGGCACGCTGATGCGCGAACTTGCTGATCGGGCGAGCGGGACTCGGGTCGTCGAGCGCGCGACCGTCGTTCGCGCCGAGGGCGGAGTGCTCGTGCTCGAGCGCGTGGTCGAGGTGGTCGAACTGCCCGCGGGATTCGAACTCTCGATGCAGCTGCCGCTTTCCATGCGCGGCCCGGACGACGGCTCCGCTGGCAGCGGCCGTCGCGTCGAGTGGACCGTGCATGGCGCGGCCCTCGGCGCCTTGTGGGGCGAGGAGACGCACGCCGTCGTCCTCGGCCGCGACGAGGCGACGCGGATCTCGCTCCGCGTGGACTCGCCTCCAGCGCGCGCGCCGCGCTGAAACTGCGGGAATGACGCGACAGCCGGGCCGTTGGGCCCGGCTGTCGTGCGAGTCAGCGATCAGCCGCGGCGCATGCGCCGCGCGGATCGATCGAGGCGCGCGGTCGCGCGTCCTCGCCCCAGCCTTCTTTTCCCACACTTCCCCCGACAAACGGGCGACGCCGCTGCGTTCGCCCGTGGATGGCCTGCGTCACTCCCAGCCGTTGGCGCCGAAGTCGGGCCGCTCGTCCTCGCGCGGCTCGTCGACAGGCGGCTCGGGCGGTCGGTTCCGCTGGCGGTTCGACTGCTCGATGATGCGGCGCAGGTAGGCGTTCTCGCGCCGGGTCGCCTCGAGATCGAACACCAGGTACTTCACGCTCAGGCGGAGATAGTCGAGCGCCTCCTGGAGTTCGCCCATCGAGTGCTGCACGCGTGCGCGGCGCGTCTCGACATCCTCGGCGGCCACAGCCGCATCTGGCGCCTGCGCTGCGGGCAAGTCGCGGATGCGCTCAAGGATGTGGTTCATCTTCTCCTGAAAGCTCGTTTCGTCCATGTTTCTCTCCTCGTCTTTGGTTGTGGGGCTGAGATGCGGTGTTGCCCGCGGCTTCGCGGAACCGACACCCCATCGCAACGACCATGCCAGATTCGAGGAGAGGCCGCGCTTGGAGAGTGCGCGCGGGGCACTGCGGATTTTCCCGGTCGCGTCCGCACATCCGTCGCAGACCTCGTTCGGTCTGTGCGGCCTGCTGCGCGCCTGCGACAGGTGTTCAGCGCACCTTGTCGAACTTCTGCAACACCGTGAGCGCAGACCGAGGTGCATCCGCGAGGAGCGCGTCGACGGGCTCGCGTCGACGGCGGAACTCGTTCACGAGCCTCGTGAGCGCGAGGTCGCGCTCGAGCGCCCAGTTCTTGTGGAACGCCTCGAGCTCGATGCGCGTGAAGCGCGACAGCGGGTCGTCGAGGCCGCTCTGCGCCACAGCCCAGTCGATGAGCTTGGGTCCGGCGTCGAAGCGGTAGAGCGAGAGGATGTTCTTCAGCCGCCGCTCTGGAAGGAGGAACGGATCCGTCGCGTCGGGCGGCAGCTCCGACATCGCCTGCTCGGGCTTCTTCTGGGCGATCGCGCCGAGCCATCCGCCCTCGGACGCGATCTCTCGCGCTGCGAAGGTGTGCTCGGCCGCGCCCGTGCCCTCGACCGCCTCGAGATCGGCCGCGCTTGCGAGGAGTGTCTTGAGTCCCGCGTTCGCGAAGCGGACCCACAGGCGCTGGTCGCGCCCTCCCGCCCTGGTCAGCGTCTCAACGCGGACGATGCTCCCTCCGCCCCACTCGGGGCGCTGGCGGTGGCGGACTTGCATTCCTTGCGTGAACATCGTGGGGGTGAGCATGGCGTTCTGACTGAGGGCTGCCCGTCCTGCGCCGAGACGGCGCGAGGTGCGAACTGGCAGAGAAGGGCTGGCGGCCGTGGGCCCCGTTGGGGTCGACGGCAGGGGAGATGCGCGGCGCGCGACGGGTGTGCGGGCATTCTGACGCGCTGGACGCGCCAGACGGGTCGCTTCAGGCGGGTCGCGTTCGGGAGACAGCTCGGGAGGCGCACGCGCGCGGCACGAGACAACTTGCAGGGCACTCGAAGTCGCGTCGCTTCAGGGGAAACCGTGACTGCCCGAGGTGTTCCCCAGGCTCGGCACACCTCAGGCTCGGCACACCTCAGGCTCGGCACTGGATTCTCATCTGAGATCTCCAACCGTGCGGGACTCTCCGCGACGCGGTTGGCGCGACTGACGGACATGACTCCAGGTGCCCATCGGCGGGAGTCCAGCTGCCCATCGGCGAATCTGGCGAAATCCTGCAGCGAAACCGCCCGTTCTTCCTCGTGCGGCCCGCTTGCTGGACTCGGGGAGTGTAGCACAGACGGCGGACATGCAAGCCCGACGCACACATTCAACGCCACAATTCATCGACCGCCAACCTGTCTGGGCACGGTTTCGGCGGTCGCCTTCCCGTACTCTTGCCGCATGCAGCGCCCCTCGGACACGGTCCGCATCGCCTTCCTCGGTGACATCAACGGGGCGCCCGGGCGCATGGCGCTCGACCAGCAGCTGCCCGTCCTTCGCGAACGCTTCCGCCCCGACCGCATCGTCGCGAATGCGGAGAACGCGCGCAACGGGTCGGGCCTCACGCCAGAGCTCTACGAGCAGTTCAGGCGGATTGGGATCGACGCCTGCACGCTCGGCGACCATGCCTTCCGCGAGGCGAAGATCATCCCTCTGCTCGACGATCCCTCGAAGGCCGTGTCGCGGCCCGCGAACCTCTCTGCGCGCACGCCTGGAAAGCGTGTGATCCGCGTTCCCGCCGACGAGCGCTGCCCGCGCGACCTCTTCGTGATCACCCTGCTCGGGCGAATCAACATCGGCTCCGTGCAGGCGAACGATCCATTCGAATGCGCCGACGAGATGCTGGCCGCCATGCCCGAGCGCAATCCGCTCGTGCTCGTCGAGGCGCACATGGAGGCGACGAGCGAGAAGGCCGCGATCGCGCGCCATCTCGACGGCCGCGTGGCGGCGGTGCTTGGAACGCACACGCATGTGCCGACCGCGGACGAGCGCGTGCTGCGCGGCGGAACGGCGTTCCAGACCGATGTCGGCATGACGGGCCCGCATGACTCCGTGATCGGGAGGAACCCCGCGGCCGTGCTGAAGCACTTCACGACGGGCGTGCATGTGCCGTTCGACATGGGCTCGGGCGGAGAGGCCGTGCAGGGCGCGCTCGTCGAGGTCGATCTCGCCTCGGGCCGCGCGCGTTCGATCGAGCGGATCAATCTGCCCGCGCGCGTTCCGCAGCGGTGACGCGCGCAGCGCGTGGCGCGGAGGTCACGGCGCCCCGTGTCCGCCGCCGCCTGGCGTGAAGACCGTGAAGGTGTCGCCCGCGTCGAGCTCGAGCGAGAGGACCCCCGCGTCGAACTCGCGCAGTTCGCCCGAGAGAAGCGCCTTCGCGCAGCCGACGAGCCCGTCGCCGCCGCCGAGGACGCCGCGCGGCGCGTGCCTGCGCCGCGAGGCGAAGTGCGAGAGCGAGACGGGCGCGAGAAACTCGTATCCGCGCACGAGGCCGTCGCCACCGCGCGAGGCGCCTGCGCCGCCAGAGCCGCGCCGCACCTCGAGGGTGCGCACGACGACGGGCGCCCGGCGTTCGAGGACCTCGATGTCCGTCAGCCGCGTGTTCGACATGTGCGTGTGCACCGCGCTCGCGCCGTCGCGGCGGGGCCCCGCGCCCGCACCGCCGCCGAGCGTCTCGTAGACGCCGAAGGTCGCGTCGCCGAAGAGGATGTTGTTCATCGTGCTCTGGCTCTCCGCTGCAAGCTCGAGGGCGTCGACGAGCACGGCGACGACGCTCTGGCTCGTCTCGACATTGCCCGCGACGACGGGCGGACATCGCGTGGGATCG
>JBIKTI010000494.1:0-4481 GCA_044348205.1 Phycisphaerales bacterium
CGTAATTCAGCTTCGCGATCTGGTGCATATTTTGCCCGGTAACGAAGATGAAGTCGCGAGTCATTGCCAGTTCGTGGGTCGAGCCCCTCTCGATGCTTTTCCAATCGAGGTCATACTCGGTGATTTTCCCCAAGGTCGACTGGCCAGCAATTGTTTTTTGAATGTTGTTTATATTGTTCATGATTGTTTGTGGCCATTGGGGATGAATGGGATATTCAAAGCCCCGTTATTGCATATCCATACGCCCCATGTTTCGATTTGACAGAGCCTGGATCGAAAGGCTGCGCGGGCCTGCTCATCGCTCGTCTTGGCAATCTGCTCTTCAAGCCAGCGACCGCGTTATTAGCATTGATGAACCGCAAGCTCAGCAAAACCTTTACGCGCGATCCAACCAAAAACTTGTTCGAAAGTAAATCGAGGCTGATTCGTAGTACAAAGACCGTCGTTTCTCAACGGTTTTCGAAAGTTCCATAAGCCGCAACTGATATTGCACTAGCGAATGCTCATCGCCTTGAATCAATGCGTTAGCGACCAACGATCCTGTCATCACTGAATTGAAAATGCCATGAGATGCGATTGGGTCGAATGACAGGGCTGCGTCGCCACATGCTACCCAACGATCGCCAAAGCATGGATCGAGTTGTCCCGGTGTCGCATTGGACGCTCGCACACTTTCTCCGATAAAGAGCTTGAATGGAATATATTCACCGATTAGGAGACTATCGTGCATCTGTTTTACCCACTTGGACGGATTTTTTTTCAGATCCATGGCTAGCTCAGGAGACGTATGAAAAATGGCGATCGGACGGCCGTCAGGAAGAAAGGCTGCGTACCACCAGCCATCCGGCCGTGACTCAATGAGGGTGCGGTTGGTGAAATCCGAGTCAGCGGGTTTCCCTATCGACCATAGTGCGATCAGTTTCGTTCCGGTGGACATCTTAGCTATCCGTTTTCGTGCGATGGAGGCATTCCGTCCGGTGGCATCCACGATCCAATCAGCTATTAGGGAACAGCCGTTGTCGGTCTCGATCTGCCATCGTCCATCCAACGAACGCCGAACAGTCCGCACACAGCCGACGAGTCTTTCTATTCCCAAGGATATTGCGACATTCTCCAGAGATTGTTCAAAAGCCGTTCGATTCAAACGCCAACCGATTTGCAGTCGGCTCGCAATTGAGTCCTCCTGTCGCCAGCTACTAGCCCAAAGGGAAACAGTCCCGCCGATTCGGCGATGTATCCCTCCTGAGTCATTGATCTGAGGCAACTCCAATTCGGTGAGGATAGGATTGATCGCTCCAGGGACGCACTCACCTATCTTGTGGCTGTTCAAGCGGGGAGCAACGATCATCACTTTTCGACCAGAGCGGGCTAATTTGATCGCTGCGACCAACCCCGCCGGGCCAGCTCCAGCAATGAGAATGTGCGTCATCGAAATTACTCGGATTTTCGACGAGCCCGCAGATTCAAGGCGTCCAAAAGGTGACGTTCATCGGTCCAGCCTGCAAGATGAATTCTGGAGAGACGCGACCCGATCGGGACCTTTTCTGCCGCTTCGAGTGACGTCGCGGCCGCCACACGAAACACTTCCTTTTGTTCTTCACGAAGACTCTCGACATAAATAACTTCCGGAAAATCTGGATCGTCGGGAACACCGACTCTGGCTTCCACGATTCCCTGTGCTCCGAATATCGCGATCATCTTTTTCATTCGGTCAGCGACCGACGGTTCAGTATCGATGAATCGATACCAGCTCACACGACGGTTGAAAGCAAAAAGCCTTTGTTCACGAGTTTGGCACGTATCGACAACGATCTTGTAGTCGTCCTCACTCAAAACCCAATTGGGTACTCGGGCAGGCCAAAAGGAGGGAAGATAGGGATCGAATTCCGGATCGTATCCCGATCGACAATAGGCAGTATCGCCTTGCCAGGGAATTCCCATCCAACGAGTCAGATCGCCCGGCCCTTGGGAATAGAGTGGACCGTTGGGTGCCAATGCTTCGTTTTGGTCAAGCGTACTGCCGTATATATTGGAGTTCTCATTGGCCCGACGCCGCCGAATACGAAAGGGATTCGTGAAAATTGACGGGTGGCGGATTGGCCAAGTCAACTCGCAGCCGGGGTGAAAGGCATCGGCAAGACAATAGTGGAGGGAGGCCTTATTCAGCATGTCCGGCTGATCCGCCAGCAGAACATCGTCTATGGTCTGTGGATAAACTGCATTTTGCTTCCAGTCCGCGACGAAATCACCATCTGCCCACCGTTGCAGGTGCAATTGCTGCAGCTTGGGCAATGCCAACATCGTGCGTGATGACTCTGCAAACAAGCCACTATCAAAGGAATCACCATAGATCCAAGGCCAAATGCGAGGCTCGTTTACATCTGAACACAAACTTCGAAAAGCATTGAGGATTTGATTCCGCAATTCTTTGTAGGGATCATCTCTGCCAGACGGTGCTTGGGCCAACCGACCTATCAAATGGCTGTCGTTGAAATCCAAGGGGCGTCCACATCCAAACATAGCAAAGAAGCCCTTGTTAACCCACTGTAGATTCGTCATCCTTTGGAGAACAGGCAAAACATCCTGCATAAAGGACGTTTTTATCGGTACAGGTAGCCAGCCGCATCCCACATAGACGTCCACTAGGAGGTCATACATCGTGCGCCATCCAATCACATTAGGCGCGTAGTTCGGAGGAGCGGATGCTACCCAGGCGCCTTCTACCGGGATTTCAACTCCGTTGATTCTGACATTCGCATCCACTGGGCCGTCTGCGATATCGTCATACCAATCTCCAGCGTTGTTGAACGAGTTCGGCTCCGACGGGTTGTACGGAGGTGCCCCTGATGGTGACACAGATACTCCTCTTCCACCCAGGACAACAAGGCGCCCCATTGCGTCGGTTTGAAGCTCACCGAGATATACCCTAATTCCCTTGAACTCGCCTGTGTCGAATCGGTATTCCGGTTGGCCTTTTTGGTTGACCCCAGCAATGCTGCGCGGTCCCGGGTCAATGACGAGAGCCTGTCTGGCCTCTTTTTGTATCGCCGGATTTCGGCGATTCAAAACCAAGTCCTTTGATTCGGGGATGTCCATCGCTGTGATGAACTGAAACCAATCTGCTTTGCTATTTGCGAGATGGACCGACCAAGTGATATCGGCTGTATTGGAGGTTAGCTCCCGGACGACTTCTCCAGCCGCATTGTAACCGTAGATGCGAAACCTAGCCGCCTGACGCTTCAGCTCCCCGGTCTTGGTACGGTACTCGTTGGGATTCAAACTTACCGCAGCATCAGTGACTTCGGGGCCGATATAAAATTCGGTTTCCGAATCGCCAACTCGGGCTATTCCAATCCCTGGATGGATAGCCGCTCGAACAATTCGCGTGTCCTTACAAGGCGGCAAGTCCATCGCTGCTTTCGCCGAGGTTGGCTCGCCGTTGGGTATTCCGTTGACGTTCCGGCGCAGCTCAGCCGAAGCGGCATAGACCTCCCGGCGCGCTTCTGCGATCGACCCTTGCGGCCTATGCTCTTGAGTAACTCGCCAAATGTTAAAACTAAGGTTTTCTCCATAGGAAGCCTGGCCACGGGCTGTGACATCTTGCATCGGAAAGACGATATCCCCGACATGGATAAAGGGACTCTCATCGACGTTCCAAGCTACCGTTGCCTGGTCCAACGGCATCGTTGTATCGTTGGTCCGTAACTGAATGCAAAAACGAAACACTACTTCATTTTCAAGGAGTCTCTGGGAAAAATCCGATTCAAGATAGGTCGGGTTCGAGGGTGGCTCGGTCGGCGCAGGTACGACGACGGTAGGTTCCAACTTGTACTTCACAAACCGATCGGCTCCAAATGCGAAGGGTAAAATCCCCCAGTACTCCGACGCAAGCACAGAACCCACGGGTTTGGCCATCAGGTCCAGGATCTGTTTTGTCCTTGGGTGGGAATCCAGGTACCCTGCGTAGTCTTGGTCAACGACTCCGGCTTTAGTGAATTCACACATATCGCGAGCCGTGTCGACGAAGAAGACATCCATGTTCTGCATGATAAAATCAAACGTGCGATCATCCGGTTGGCCGAAGATCTTTGGGGTCGGCGCGTCGAACAGCTTAAGGCCGACACCGATCGTTGTCGTAAAATCACCAACCGTCGGTACTGTATCGGAGGAAAATCGAGCCCACAGCCGATACTTTGTACCCGCAAAAACACCGACTTTTAAATCATTGGGTAAGTCAGGTCGAATTCGAAATTCCCCTTGAGCAACTCCATGGGGTTTGAGAAACACTGGCCGCAGCGCGGGGCATTGCCCTTTGGCGATCCGTCCTTTTTGAACAATCCCAACAAACAATTGGGTGAGTGATTCAATGGGATTTTTTGAGCAATCGATCGCTTGGAGATCGCTAACTTTTTCTATCGGATCCATCTGTCTACAGCTCCTTCAGAGTGCAATTGCTTAAGAGATTCGTAACCGTTCGCGAT
>JBIKTI010000270.1:0-4481 GCA_044348205.1 Phycisphaerales bacterium
CTTCGCCTCCCCGTCGGTGCGGCGCGACTCCATGTCGCCAATCACGAGATCCTCGCCGGTGAAGACCTGCGCCTTCACGATCGGCACGCGCGAGAGCACCGACTGCTCGACGCCGCGGTAGTACGACACATCCTCGCTCGCGACATGGTCGTAGCCCATCCCCTTCAGGTAGGTGTCGCGGAACCACTCAAGACATCGCTTCGACTCGATCTCCTGCAGGCAGAGGACATCGGCGTCGAGTTCGCGGATCGCCTTCGCGACCGCCTTCAAACGAGCCTCGCTCGTCGCCTCCTTGATGTCGTCGTACTCGCCCGAAAGCGTTGGATCGTCGAAGTCGTCGAAGAGGTTCTCCGCGTTGTAGGTCGCGAGCCGCAGCGCGCCCTTCGCCTTCGCAGGCGCCTGCGGACGCCCGTAGGCGATCTCGAGCGGCTTGATCGAGGGCCGAGACTGCCCCTGCGTCGACTGGGCAGCGGCATCGGGGGCGGCGAACGCGAGCGCAAGAAGCGTCGATACGACAAGCGGACGAAGCATCCCGACAGTCTACCCGAGCACGCGCGCTACCGACGCCGCAGTTCCTCGACGAGCCGCTCGAGAAGGAGCGCGTAGCTCGACGCGAACTCGCCTTCGGCGCTCGGAAAGAGCGGGACCACCGCCACGCGCACGCCTTCCTTCTCGAGTTGCGCACGGATCTCGGGCAAGGGCTCGCCCTCCCACAGCATCCACGCGGTCGGCCTGGGGAACGCGGCACGCGTGAGGCGAAACTTCGTCCACTCCTTCTCGTCGGGCATTTCGCCGGGCTCCCAGTGCTTGCTCTCGATCTCGATGCCCGACGCCTGACCGAGGTACTGGTAGACGGGGTGTGACGCAAGCCACTTCGGCTCGAGCGACTTGAGATCGGCGAGCGCCTTCTCGATGCGGGTGAAGGTGGCGAGCAGCGTCGCCTTGCGTGTGGCGAACTCGCCTGCACGCTGCGAATCCGCGAAGAACGGCCGCAGCCCGCCCGCGATCGCCTCAGCCTGCGCGCGCGCGAGCGCCGGTGAAAGCCAGGTTGTCGACGCAGTCGTCGCGTGCGTGTGGTCGCCTTCCGGTCCGTGCGAGTGCGTCTCGCCCTCGACCTCGATGAGCTGCGGCTTCACGGCCTTCGTCGTGTCGACGGTGCGCGCCCGTGGCAACGCGGCCTGTGCGGCCCACGGCTCGTAGGCGGCGCCGTTGAGCACGATGAGGTCGCACGACTGGATCTCGCGGATCGCGTCGGCCGAGGGCTTCCAGTACGCGGGGTCAGGCACGCCCGTCCACGGCGTCACCAGCTCGATCTCTGCGCCACCGAGCTCGCGCACGATCGAGGCGAGCGCCGGGTTTGGCGCGAAGACGCGAACCTTCGCTCCTGGCGCGCGCATCGACTGCGCCTCGGGCGAAGGGCCACAACCCACGAGCGAAGCGATCGAGATCAGCAACGCTGCGACAAGAAGTGCTGTGCGGAGCATGGCCGCAGGATAGCCCTGCTCGGCTACCCTGAGCGCGTGCAGATGGCTGGAACGACCTCGCCCCCCGCGACCCTTGTCGAGACGACGGCGCTCGTGTTCCGCCGCGCCGCGACGGGCGGCGGCGGGTTCGAGCTGCGCGTACCGCGCATCGCGCTCACAGCAGGCGCGTCGCTCGCCGTGCGCGGGCCGTCGGGTTCGGGCAAGAGCACGCTGCTTGCGCTTCTGTCAGGCGAACTGCTCCCGTTTGAGGGCGAGGTCCGCGCGCGGGGCCGCTCGCTCTCTTCGATGAGCGACGCCGAGCGCCGCGCCTACCGCGCGACCAGCGTCGGGCAGGTGTTCCAGACCTTCGAACTCGTGGCGTCGCTCGATGTGCTCGAGAATGTGCTGCTCCCCTTCCGGCTGCACGGCGCGCTCTCGCTCGACGACGCCGCGCGCGTGCGCGCGCGCGAACTCCTCGGCCGCGTCGGCCTCGCAGACAAGTCGCGGCGCCCGATCGACCGACTCTCGCATGGCGAACGCCAGCGCGTGGCGATCGCGCGCGCGCTCGTGACGCGGCCGTCGCTTGTCCTGGCCGACGAACCGACGGGAAACCTCGACCCTGCGCTGAAGCGCGAGATCGCAGCGCTTCTCATCGACGAAGCGCGCGCGGCCGACGCTGCGCTCGTCGTCGCCACGCACGACGAGTCGATCCTCGGATCGTTCGGCGCCGTGCTTGCGATCGGCGGTGAATCGTGACCGCGATCCTTTGCCATGCTGCGTTCCTGGCGGTCGCTTCGCTGCGCCATTCGTGGCGCCGCAGCCTGCTGCTCGCGCTCGTCCTCGGGCTCTCGCTCGGCGTGCCGCTCGCGCTCGCGTCGCTCCTCGAGCGCGCGTCGACGGACATGCGCGCGCGCGCCGCGGTCGCGCCGCTTGTCCTCGGCGCGAAGGGCAGCGAGTCCGACCTCGTCTTCGGCGCGCTCTTCTTCGCGGCCACGCCGCCGCGCGGGCTCCTCATGCAGGATCTCGCCCGCATCGAGGGCGACGGCCTCGGCCAAGCCGTGCCGTTCGCGCTCGGCGCCACCGCGCAGAAGACACCCGTCGTCGGCACAGCCATCGACAACTTCGACCGCCGCGGACTGCGCCCGGCGTCGGGCGCGATGTTCGCGACGATCGGCGAGTGCGTCGCGGGCGCGGATGCGGCGCGCGCGCTCGGCCTCGCGCCCGGCTCGCGCCTCTACACAGACCCAACGTCGCTCTCCGACCTCGCCGGCGTATTCCCGCTCGAACTCACGGTGACGGGCGTGCTGCCGCAGACGGGCACCCCCGACGACGGCGTTCTGTTCGTCGACCTCCGCACCATGTGGTCGATCCGCGGGCTCGGTCATCGCCACGACGACCCCGCCGCAAGCGCAGCGCCCGGCGCGCTCATCGGGCAGGACGGCGAACGGAAGATCGCCGGCGAAGCGCTTCCGATCGAGCGGAAGGCCACAGACGGCATCGCGGCCGACTTCCACTTCCACGGCGACCCCGCGACCTTCCCGATCGATGCTGCGCTCGTCTTCCCCATCGACGCGAAGGCGCAGGCGCTCCTGCTCGGCCGCTTCACGGGCAAGGACGAAACGCTGCAGCTCGCGCGCCCCGACCAGTTCATCGAGCGCGTGCTCGAGAGGATCTTCGGCGTCGGCCGCGTGCTCGGCGCCGTGGCCGTGGCGACGGCGGCGCTTGTCCTCCTCGTCGCTGCGCTTGCCTTCGCGCTCTCGATCCGCCTGCGCGCCGACGAACTCGCGCTCATGCGCCGCCTCGGCGCGAGCCGCGGCCGCGTGGCTCTGTTCCTCGCGGTAGAGGCGGTGATCCTGCTCGGAGTTGCGCTCGCGATCACACTGGCCTGCGCCATCGCGGCGCCCGTCCTCGCCCCGCTTGTGATGCGTGTGGCGGCCGGCTGAGGCTTTGCGAACGCTCAACGGACGCTCGCTTAGACGACCAAGGTCTCCGGCTCCTCGATGAACTCCTTGAGGCTCGCGAGGTACTGCGCGGCCATCGCGCCGTCGATCACGCGGTGATCGAGCGACAGCGTCGCCTGCATCTGCGTGCCGACCACGAGGCGGCCGTCGCGGACGACAGGCTGCTGCACCGCGGCGCCGCAGGCGAGGATCGCAGAGTTCGGCGGGTTGATGATCGCCGTGAAGTGCTCCACGCCGAACATGCCGAGGTTCGAGATCGTGAAGGTCGCGTCCGACATGTCCTGGACGGACAGGCCCTTCGTACGCGCCTTCTCGGCGAGCGTCTTGGTGTCGGCCGAGATCTGGCGCAGGCTCTTGTGATCCGCGTCCTTGATGACGCCGACCACGAGCCCGCCGCCCTTCTCCTCGGGCAGCGAGATCGCCACGCCGATGTTCACGACCTCGTGGATGCGCACATGGTCGCCCGCGAAGCTCGCGTTGAAGTACGGGTGCTCCGCCATCGCCAACGCGCACGCGCGCACGAGGAAGTCGTTGACGCTGAGCTTGACGCCCGACGCCTTCAGCTTCTCGTTGTAGCTCTGGCGGAGCTCGATGAGCCGATCCATGTCGAACTTCATCGTGACCTGGTAGTGCGGGATCGTGGTCTTCGACTCGACGAGACGACGCGCGATCGTCTGGCGCATGCCCGTGAGCGACACATCGCGCCCTGGGAGCGACAGCGCGAGCGGCGCGCTCGAGGTCTGCACGCCGGCCGTCGACACGGCGAGCGCCTGCGCGGGGGCAATCGTGGCGGAGGCCCGCGCGGACTTGTTCTCGATCGCCTGCTCGACATCGCGCTTGATGACGCGGCCGCCAGGGCCAGTGCCGGCGACGGTGCGGATGTCCACTCCATGCTCTTCAGCCATGCGGCGGGCAACCGGGCTCACGCGCATGCGCGGGCCGTCGGCGGCAAACTCCTCCATGCCGTGGCGCGTCTCGGTCTGCGAGACGGGCGTTGGCGTGGGCGCGGGCATTGGCGCGGGCTTCGCAGCGGGCGCGGGAGCCGCGGACTGCGCAG
>JBIKTI010000271.1:0-4476 GCA_044348205.1 Phycisphaerales bacterium
TTCCGCCACGCCTTCAGCTCCTCGCCGCGGCGCGCGAGCGCCGCTTGATCGACGAGCGCCGCTGGGAGCTTCCCGCGCTCTTCCATGACGATGCGCCCGAGGAGCACGGCGTAGGAGCGGAGGTCGAGGAGCGCGCTCTCGCGGGCGAGCCGGTCGCCCGAGTTCTCCCCGAGGAGCCCGCCGCGCCGCGCTTCGAACGCTGCGCTTGCCTCCCAGAGGCCGATGGTGAGCTTGTCGAGACGGTCGAGCAGCTCGACCCTGCGCTCCATCTGCCTCGCCGCATCGGGCTCCACCGCCACAACGGCAGCGTCGATCGCGGCACCAAGCCGCTTCAGCACTCCCGGATCGAGCGTGATCGTCGTGCCATCGGCGAACGACCATGTGAAGTTCGAGGAGCCGAGCGGGCCTGCGCCGAAGAGCGAGAAGCTCGCGACGAACGGCGCATCCGCGATCTCGGGGTTGGCGAGAAGAAGCCCGAGCGCACCCTCGAGCTTGAGCGGGTCGTTGGACACAAGGCCAGACCAGAAGGTCGTGAGCGCTGCAGGTGCGACGGGCGCCTGCTGCGGCGGAGCCTGGGGTTGCGGCGCGGGCGGGCTGCAGCCCGCGCCGATCGCGAGGAGACCGGTCGCCGACGCGACCGCGGCGCAACGCACGCGAACGACCGAGCTGAGTGCCCTCGACATGGCGTGGAGCGTATCCGACCGCGCGGCGTCGGCCGACGCGCGCAGGCCCGCACGGACGCAATGGAACGCGCGCACGCCTCGACACCCCCGAGCGGGGGCCTTGCGCGACGCGACATCCTGCGCAGATGGAACAGGCCACACGCCTCGTCGCAGATTTCGGGCGGAACGATGCAATGCGGTTGTCTTCCGCGGGGCGTGAATCTGAAGGTTGTTCGGTTCCTTTGCGCGCCGCGACAGGGGAACGCCCGACCCAACTGAAGATTGAAGAAGCCGACCATGAACTCGAACCGTGCACTCGATTCACGCGACCCTGAGGTCCTTTCGGTCCTCGTCGACCACGATGCCATGCAGACATGGGAGTGCCTCCGCCAGCTCGGAGGCCGCGTCTCGCTGGCCACCCTGTCCGCGGCGATGGGCCGCGGCGTCGAACCCGTCGGCAGGTCGCTCGACCGGCTCGAGTCGATCGGCCTCGTCGAGAAGCAGCGCGCGCAGCGCGACCAGCGGGTGCCGACCTTCGAGGTCGCCTGCGAGCGGTTCTCCGTCATGGGCTCGCCCGACGATCCAGAGACCCGAGACACGCTCGCGCACCTCGCCGCGGCGACGCGCTCGCTGCACGCGAACCTCGTCACGAAGACGAAGCCGATGCAGGAGATCGCCGCGAACGATGTGGTGTTCGGGGAGGCGCACGCGCTCATCCTCGACGATGACGACCTTCACGAGCTGAAGGCCAGGCTCGCGAGCGTTGCAGAGTTCCTCGAGTCGCATGGCAAGCGGGTGCGCAAGGCCAGGCACGGCGTGATCAAACGCTGCAACTACATGGTGTCGGTGCACATGGCGCCGCTTGCGGAACCCGTGCTGCCGTCGCCCGTGGTCTCGCTCAGCGCAGACGGCTCCGATCACCTGCCCTCGCCCGCGCAGCCACACGAATCCATGCTTCTTCCCGTGAACCTCAGCGAGCGCGAGCTCGAGGTCGCGCGCGAGCTGCACGACGGCCAGACGCGCAACGAGATCGCGGGAAAGCTCGGGCTCTCGCCGCACACGGTCCATGCCCACTGCAAGCGCATCTTCAGGAAGCTCGGCATCGGACGCGCCGCGGAGCTGCGGCGGTTCGCGCTGCATCCGCTTGCCCAGCACCATGCGCAGAACCGCGTCGGGAGATAGCTTCGCCATAGGTTGACGAACACTGCAGCAGTCGAAGTATGCTGCGCCGATGAACGGCGCGCAAGCCACGACCGATGAACGGACGCTCGCCCTTTGGCCGGGCATCGAGGCACTGATCAACGAAGGACGCTTCGTCGACACCGTCGACGCGCTCGGCGGAGCGAAGGGTGTGCGCGAGCTCATACGAACCAGCCGTTCTCCCGAGGCGCGGCTCAGGCTCGCGAGGATCCTCTCCTACGGCGGCAACCCGCGCGGCGCGCAGCTCCTGACCGAGCGAACGGCGCGCGAGTGGCCCGATCATCCCGAGTGCCGCGCGGAATGGCTGCTCCAGCTCTCGGGAACGAGCCCCGTCGAGGCGCTCCTCTACCTCGACCGCCACGGCGAGGCCACGCCCGAAGGACTCCCCATCGACATGGCCGCGTCGTGGCTCCACGGCCGCGCGCTCGTGGCCACGCAGCTGCGTCTCTTCGATGACGCCCATCGGATCTCGGAGGAGGCGCGCGAGCGGATCGCGGGACACCCGTGGTCGATCCTCATCGGCGCCAGCACGCTGCTTGCGGAAGACCGCCGCGAGGAGGCCCGGCTCGCGACCATGGCGGCCCTCGAGCGGTTTCCCCGCTCTGGCTACGGCCACCGCCTGCTCGTGCAGATCCTCTCGGTCCTTGGGCGTGGCGAAGAGGCGGTCGCGCACGCGGAGCACGCGCTCGGGCTCGTGCAGGTGCCGCATCTTGCGGAGATGGCCGCGGCCGTGCTCGTCGAGAAGGGCCGGCGCGCGCGTGCGCTCGACTTTCTCGACCGCGCGACGGCGCTCTCGCCGCTTGCGGACCGTTCGAACAGCATGCGCCTGCTGCGCCTCAGGCTCGAGGGGCTCTTCCTCGAGGAGCGCTTCGACGAGGCCCGCGCCGTCGCGCAGACGCTCGTGGCGCTCGAGCGGCGAAGCCCGCGGCCAGGCGCCCCGCGCAGCTATGCGAGACGCATCCTCGACGCGCTGGACGCCGACGACTTCGCCACACGGCGCCGCGTCGTGCTTCCTGTTCCGTTCGTCGCGCAGGACCACATGACCTGCTCGCCCGCGTCGCTGGCGGCGCTCGCGGGGCGGTGGCGCGACGGCGACTCGATCAAGGCGCTCCACGACGTCATCGCCGAGGAGATCTGCGCAGACGGAACGCCGCGCGAGCTCTCGCGCGCGTGGGCCGACCGCAACGGCTGGGTGACCGCCGAGTTCGTGCCCGATGCTGCGTCCGCACGCGCGCTGATCTCGCACGGAATCCCATTCGCGATCCACACGGCGTGGCTCGGCGGCGCGCACTCGCAGACCCTGATGGGCTTCGACGAGCGCACCGCGACGGCCGTCGTGCGCGAGCCGTCGATCCCGCGCTTCATCGAGTTCAGCCTCGAGCTTCCACCGCGCGTCCTGCCCGCGCAGACGATCTCGGCGCTGGCGATGGTCCCCGCGGGCTCGCCCGAGGCAGAGACGCTGCGCGCGCTCGATCTTCCCAAGCGCGCGCAGTTCGACCTCGCGCACCGCATGCGGCTCTCGTGGCGCGAGGGCGACGAGGCGGGCGCGGAGCGTGCGTTCGAGGAGCTGCGCGCGCGCTTCCCCGAGGACGACCTGATGCACCTGATGTCCGCCGACCGCGCGCGGCGCTACTCGAACGAGGAGGCGCTTGCGGATGCGCTGGCCGCGCTCTACGGGCGCTACCCCGACGACGATCTCCTCGTGCGCTTCTACACGACGGCGCTCGACAGCATCGGCCGCGTCGCCGAGGCGGAGGCCGTGTGGTCGCGCGCGCTTTCGCGGCGCGGCGCGTCGCAGGGTCTGCGCGTCGACCGCACGGCGCAGCTCCTGGCGACCGATGCTCCGTCCGAGTCGATCCACCGCGCGCTCGTCGACGCGATGCGCAAGGGCCATTCGCCCTCGGAGTGCCTCGTGCTTCTCTCGATGCTCGCCGAGCGCGACGGTCGCCCGCGCGACGCGGAGCGCCTGCTCCGCATCAACTCCTTCCTCGCGCCCTCGCACGAGTCGTCGGCGCGCAGATGGATCGACCTCGCGCATCGGAACGGCACGCTCGCAGAGGTGATCGCAGAGCTCGACGCGCGCATCGCGAAGGGCGGCGCGGCCGAGCGGCAGCTTCTTGCGTCGCTCACGGGCGCGATGTGGATGCGCGGCCTCCGCAGCGAGGCCTGCGCGCGCATCGAGCGCGAGTCGGCCGCGCGGCCCGACGATCTCGATCTCGCCATGCGCAGCGTGCGCTTCCAGCGCGCCATCGGCCGACTCGACGATGCGGAGCGTTCGCTCGAGGCGCTGGCGAACAAGGTCAGCAGGCTCGACTGGGTCGTGGAGCGCGCGCTGATCGCCCGCGCGCGCGGATCGATCGAGGAGCAGAAGCTCCGCTACCGCGAGCTTCTCGAGCTCGACCCTGCGTCGATGATCGCGTGGGACGGGCTGCGCGAGCTTGCCGCGCATCCGCGCGCGCTCGACGACCTCGCGGGCGAGCTGGAGCAGCGCTTCGCGCGCGCCCCCGCCCATTGGCCTGTCGCCTCCGTGCTCACGGCGATCCATGCCGACCGCGATCCGGCCCGAGGCATCGCGGTGCTTGAGCGGCATCTCGCGGAATATCCGCGCAACGCG
>JBIKTI010000272.1:0-4470 GCA_044348205.1 Phycisphaerales bacterium
GCCCGTGGTGAACGGAGCGGTGGTCGGGAAGCCGTCGACCAGCATGACGCGGGTGCCCGCGACATTGGGCGTGAGCACGCCCGTCGACTGGTTGCGCGACTCGATGACGAGCGTCGTCGGAGTCGGGAGCTCGAGCTCGGGAGTCGCGACGGTGGCCGTCACGACCGCGCCTGCGACCGCAAGCGCGCCCTGCGCGACGCGCGTGTTGTCATCCTCTCCGTTCGAACCATCGCTGCGGGCCTCGAGCACATTCGACGCGTCGTCGGTCACGACCGTGATGCGCCACGCGCCTGCCGCGGGCGCCGTGAACTCGACGCTGCGGCTGTAGGACGAGCCTGCGGCGACGGTCGCCGGACCAGGCGCTGCGCCGACGGCGACGAAGCCAGGCCCATCGGTGCGCGTCGCATAGACGCGGTCGACCCAGCCGCCTTCGGCTGCGCCAAGCCCGCTGTTCTCGACGGTGAAGCTCGCGGTGAGGCGCTGTCCCTCGACGGCGGAGGCGGGCGCGGACGCTGCCACCACGACGAGGTTTGGCCGCGGCGCAGGCGAGATCTCGATCGGCACGCTGCGGATCAGGCTGTTCGAGGTGCCTTCGCCCGACTCCTCAATCGAGTTCGTCGAGTCGACGGTCACGACGATGCGCTGCGCGCCCTCGACGGTGCTCGGGATCGTGCACTGGACGGTGCGCACGACCTCGGCGCCCGCGGCGATGGTCTGCGACGCGGTCGGCGCCGCGACGGTGCGGTCGCCGCCGATCGTCTCGTCGGCGGAGAGCGCGACGAGGTCGCCGCGGAACCCGCTGGCGCCGCCATTTCCGATGTTGCGCACGGTGTAGGAGATCGAAACGGTGTCGCCTGCGGTGGCGCTCGTGGGAGCACTGATCGCGGTCACGACGAGGTCAGGCCGACGCGGCGTGATCGGCGCGGAGTTCGCGCAGTTGTTCGCCTCGGCCGACTCGACCACCTCGCTGCGCGAGTCGGCGCAGACCTGGAGCGTGAACGCGCCGCCCGCGATCTGCGGGGTCGCGATCTGGCGCACGATGTCGACCGATGCGCCGATGGCGAGATCGTCGGCGATCAGGAGCTCTGCGAGGAGGATCGACTGCGTCTCGCCCGATGCGACGATCTTGAAGAAGCTGTTCGCCGTGAGGTCGGCCTCGCCCGAGTTCGTGAAGCGCAGCGTCACCTCGAAGGGCTGGCCGAAGGAGATCTCCGTCGGCGCCGACACGAACGACGCCACGAGATCTGGCAGCGCGGGGCGCACGAGCGCGATCGGGCCGCTCGCGACGAGATTGTTGCCTTCGTCGCTCTCCTCGATGGAGGCGTTGCCGTCCGCATTCACAAGCAGGCGATAGGTGCCGTTCACGAGCGCATTGGCAAGCGGCAGCTGCACGCTTGCGGTGCGCGGCGCGTCGGCCCCTGGCGCCAGCGGAGAGGAGCCTGCTCCGACCACGGCGACTGGGATGTCGTCCGACGAGAGCGTCGCGTCGGTCGAGAGGAAGACGAGGTCGCTGAAGCCGCCCGGCGCGGCGAGATCGCCTTCGTTGCGCACGCGCCAGGTCACGGTCACTGCGGAGCCGAAGGTGCCCTCCGTGGGCGAAGCGACATCGAATGCGACGAGGTCGGGCGCTGGCGTCGCGCCGACTGCGAACGGCGCGCTCGACGCCGCATTGTTCGACTCTGAGGCCTCGACGAGGCCGCCGAGCGCGTCGGTGACCGCGATGAGGAACTTCGTCGAAGCGGTGTACGAGATCGGAATCTGCACGCTCGCCGTGCGCTGGTACGACGCCTCTGGGGCAAGCGCGCCAGATGCGACCGGCTGCGTGCGCAGCAGGACATCGTCGCCTGAGAAGACAGCGTCGCTCGAGAGATAGATGCGGTCGCTCCAGTTGCCCGAGGTGGGCGCGTTTCCGATGTTGGTGCCGCGCCAGGTGACGCTCACGGCGTCGCCCGCCTCTGCGGACGAGGGAGCGGCCACGACGGTGGCGACGAGATCAGGGCGCGACGGAGCGGCGACCGTGAAGGTCGAGCTTGCCACGGTGTTCGCGGCTTTGTCCGCGCCTTCGTCGATCTGGTTGAGCGCATCGGTGCGGGCGACCAGATGCGCGGGGCCCGAGTAGTCGGGAAGCGCGACCGTCGCGGAATCGCCGTATTCGGCGTCAGCGGCGAGCGCCTGCGAGCGGATGCGCTCGACGAGCATGATGTCGCCCGGGCCGATGGTGTTGTCCTGGCTCAGCCACACCTGATCGCGCCACGAGCCTGTCGCGGGCGCGTCGCCCGAGTTCCTGATGGTCCACGCGAAGGTGGCGGACTGCGTGCCGATCGCGCCCTCGAGCGCGGAGATGGCCACGACGCCGAGGTCTGCGCGTGGCGGCGGCAGCACTTCGATCGCGGCGGAGATCGCACGGTTGTTGGTTTCGTTCGGAAGCTCGTTGACTTCGTTCAGCCTGTCCGCCGTCGCGACCACGAAGCGCGTGCCCGAAGTCGCAGCGGGAATGACGAAGCTTCCGCTTGCGGGTGCCTCTGCGTCGGGCGCAAGGGTGCCATTCACGGTGATGTCGCCGAGCTGCACATCGTCCGCGTCGCCCGCGATGCCGTTCGTGGAGAGGGCGATGCCGATGCGTCGCAGGCCCGTCGCGGCCACGGGGCCTTCGTTGCGCTCGACGACCGTCACGGTCACGGCGCTCCCCGCGGTCGCCTGCGTGGGCGCATCGATCGCGGCGATGACGAGATCGGGGCGGTCTGGCCACCTGATCACAACTGGACCGCTCGGCGCGGAAACATTGTCATCCTCACCCTCGTACTCGGCGGTCTGATTGGAGTCGTCGGTGCGGACGAAGTAGACGAATGTGCCTTCCGTCTGGGGAACCGTGAGCGTGCGGCTCACCGTGCGGCTCGCGCCCGCGGCCAGCGGGCCGTTCGACGCGAGGATCGCGACGGTGACATCGTCTGCGTCGCCGAAGGTGGCGTTCGCAGACTGGACGATGCGGTCGCGCCACTGCGACGATGCGGGCAGCGGGTCGCCGCCCGTGTTCGAGATGGTCCACGAGAGCGCGTAGGTGTTGCCGATGAAGAGCTCGCTCGGTGCGGAGACCGCGCCCACGACAAGGTTCGGCGTGGTCGCGCCCGTCACCTCGACGGTGCCGACGACGGCGACATTGTTCGACTCGTTCGACTCGAACCGCGCGGCCGTGGCGTCGGTCTCGACGATCACAGAGTAGGTGCCGGCAGGCACCGTGTCGGGCAGCGTGAACGAGACGGTGTGCGGTGCGCTGGCACCCGCCGCAAACGGCGAGGTGCAGGTGCTCGTGCTTCCGAGGAGGAGGTCGCCCGCATCGAGCGTCGCGTTGGCCGAGAGATACGCCCGGCTCGTCCAGCAGCCGCCGAACGACGAGCCGACGCCCGAATTGGTGGTCGACCAGCCAATCGTGGCGGGCACGAGCTGCTCGACCGACGACGGGAGCGACGCGCCCGACGCCACGAGGTCGCCCGCGACGACGGTGACGGGCACAGCGAGGAGGTTGTTCGACTCCCCTGCCGCCTCGCTCACCGAGTTGCCGATGTCGGTGGTGACGCGAATGAACGCGCTGCCGACGAAGTTCGGCACCGTGCCCGACGCGCTGCGGTTCGCGCTTGCGTTCGGGGCGAGCGCACCCGTCGACGCTGCGTTGCCGAGCGAACCGATCTCGGTTCCGCCCGCGGCGCTGTCGGCGAGACGCGCGCCGTCGGTCCATGCGGTGACCGTCGCGCGGTCGCCCTGGTTCGCGTTGGTCCAGCCGACGGTGACGGGCGCACCTGCGTTCAGTGTTGCGGCCGCGTTGATCGCGGTCACGACGAGGTCGGGCGCGCCGACGGCGATCGGGCCGGCGGCGGCGGAAAGGTTGTCGCCCTCGTTCGTCGATTCGGCGATCGCGTTGTTCGCGTCCGTCTGGACGAACACGAACACGGGGCCCGTGGCGGCGGGCGAGTTCACGGTGCGCGTGCGGGTGTACGACGCGCCTGGCGCGAGCGTGGCGGAGTCGGAGAAGTTGCCGATCACCGTGTCGCCGCCGAAGACATCGTCGCTCGAGAAGAAGAGGCGGTCGGTCGACGCGACGGTGGTGGCGCGGTCGCCCGTGTTCGTCACGGTCCACGAGACCTGCATCGTGCCGCCGAGCGTCGCTTCCGACGGGACGGTCACAGAGTTGACGACAAGGTTCGCGAAGGTCGAGGTCACCGAGACGGTGCCCGCGACGGTGACATTGTCGGACTCGTTCGACTCGAAGCGCGCGGCGGCCGCGTCGACCGCGATGAGGATCGCGTAGGTGCCGCTCGCGGTCGACGCGGGCAGCGTGAAGGTGACGCTGCCCGGGAGCGATGCGCCCGCTGCGAGCGTGTCGGCGCTGCGCGAGACGGTGCCGAGGAGCGTGTCGGCGGCGTCGAGCGTGGCGTTGGTCGAGAGATAGACGCGGTCAGCGAAGGCTGGGCCGAT
>JBIKTI010000273.1:0-4466 GCA_044348205.1 Phycisphaerales bacterium
ATGCCGATCGCGACGCAGAGGATGACGATCACATCGTCCTTCGTCGCGGGAATCGAGCGGTCGAACACCTCGCACAGCTCCTCGCGGCGGTCGATGAAGCGAAGGTCGTGGAGCAGGAACTTGATCAGCCTGCAGTGGCCGGGATAGCGGATCGTCTTGTAGTTCACATTGCGCGCGCGGCCCGCGAGCGACTCGCCGAGCGAGCCGAGGCCGCCCGATGTGTTGAACGCCTCGTACTCGATCCCGTCGAGCGTGAACTCCTCGAGGTTCTCGAGCGGCGGCAGCAGCGTCATCTTGCCGTCGACGAGCGCCTCGCACGGATTGCAGTACTCGTTGACGAGGCCGTTGGTCGACCAGGTGAGGTTGTACTTGAGCTGGTTCGTCGGATTACGCGGAAGCGCACCCACGCGGCAGCGGAGCTCGTGGATCGCGCTCATCGGCTTCGCGAGGTGGTTCGCGGCGATCGTGATGTATCCGGGCGCGAGGCCGCACTGCGGGATGAACGCCGTCGCCGCGCCCTGCGCGAGCGCCATCACCTTCTTGGTGACAGCGACATCCTCCGTGAGGTCGAGGTAGTGGACCCCGTGCGCCTTCGCGCGCTCTGCGATCAGCGGGTTGCAGAAGAACGGCGCGCACGAGATGAGCGCCCACTTCCCCTTGAGCGCGGCGTCGAGGTGCGCCTCGTTCGCGAAGTCGACCGTCGCGCCCGTCGCGTTCGGCAGGCCCGCGACGGCCTCGCGCCACGAGCCCTCGTGCGCATCGACGACATGCACGGCGTAGTCGCCCGAATGCGCGAGGAAGTGCGCCGCCATTCGACCGATCTTGCCTGCTCCGATGACGACGACGCTCTTCATGTGGACCTCGCTGTTCTGGCCATGCGGCAACCGCCGCGCGGGGCGGCAAGGGTAGGCTGAGAGGATCGGCGACCGCAACCGCTCAGTTGAACCTGAACTCGATCAGCGAGAAATCGTCGTCCCAGGCCACTGCGCCGCCCGCTGCGCCCGCGCTATCGGGCGCTATGCCGCGGCCCTCGAGCACGACCCTGCGCGTCTCCTCGACCACGGTGTCGAGCACGCGATCGGCAGGAGTTGCCGAGAGAAGCGCCTCGAGGCTGTCGAGCCCCCAGATCCCCGCGTCCTTCGTGTGCAGTTCGAACACGCCGTCCGAGAAGAGATAGAGGCGATCGCCAGGCTCGATCATGACGCGCTCGGTGGGCGCGTCGTACTCCTCGGCGATGCACGCCATGTAGGTCGTCGACTCGAGGCGCGTGAGCGCGCCGCAGCGCATGAGAAACGACGGCGGATGGCCGCCGCCCGACCAGCGCAGCTCGCGCGTGCGGCGGTCGTAGACGCCGTACCAGATCGTGAAGTACATGCCGTCGTGCCGCGACATCTGGAACGCAGCGTTGAGCGCCTGCAGCACGCGCGTCGGGTCGAGCACCTGCTCCTTCTCGAGCGAGCCAGAGCGGATGAGGTTCATCGCGCTCACGCCCATCAGCGCGGGGCCGACGCCGTGGCCGCTCACATCGAGCACATACATCGCGAGATGGTCGTCGTCGATCCAGTGGTAGCCGAAGACATCGCCTCCGAGCGACTCGCACGGCACGAAGCGCCAGTCGGCCTGCACGATGCCGTCGAGCGGCGGGTCGAGGAGCGAGCGCACATAGCTCGCGGCGCGGTTGATCTCGGCCCTGACATGCGCCTCGCTCTCGCGCAGCGCCTCGAAGGCGGCGTTGCGCTCGAGCTCCATGCGGTAGCCGCGCGAGTGATGGCGGATGCGCGCGACGAGCTCGACGGGATGCGGCAGCTTCACGAGGTAGTCGCTTGCGCCGCGCGCGAAGGCATCGGCCTTCACAGCGGGGTCCTCCTTGCCCGTGAGCATGACGACGGGCACGGCGCGCGTCGCGTCGCTCTCCTTGTAGGCGAGGATCATGTCGAGCCCGTTCTTCCCAGGCATCTCGATGTCCTGCAGGATCACGGTCGGGCGAAAGGACTCGGCCACTGCGATCGCCTGCAGCGGGTCCTGCACGGCGCGGAACTCGCACGCGCCCTGCGTGGCGATCATGCGGCGCACCGCCTCGCACACGATGGCCTGGTCGTCGACGAGGAGCACGCGGTCGATGGTGTCGAGGTTCTGCATCGCTGGAGGCCTTTCCTTCTCCCGGGAGTGTTCCTTCATCGTCCTCTGCGCGCAAGCGCGGCCGTGGCCGCCCCGCCGATCGCGCCGAGCGGAAGCGTCTCGACCGCTGCGCCGAGCCGATGCGCGGCGCCCGGCATGCCCCACACGACGCTCGTCGCCTCGTCCTGCGCGATGGTGTGCCAGCCCGCGGCGCGAAGCCGCGCGAGGCCTTCCGCGCCGTCGCGGCCCATGCCCGTGAGGAGCACCGCGACCGCGGGGGTCGCATGCCGCGCGAGCGACGCGAAGAGCTCGTCGATCGACGGCCGATGCACGAGCTCGCGCGGCTCGTCGCTTGCGCGAAGCGCGCCGTCTGCGCAGAGGACGAGATGGCTGTCGTCGCCCGCGATCACCACTTCGCCGATGCGCGGCGCCTCGCCCGCGCGCGCGAGGCGCACGCTGCGGCGGGATTCGGCGGCGAGCCACTCCGCGAAGCCGCCCGCGAACTCGCTCGCGACATGCTGAACGACGACCACCGCGCACGGAAGCGGCCTCGGCATCGCTGCGAGCACGGCTGCGATCGCGCTCGGGCCTCCCGTGGAGGCGCCGATCGCGAGGATGGGCACGCGCGCGATCGCCGTGTCGCGCGCGGCCTCGGATGCGCATGAGGCGGGTCGCGCGCCTTCGGCCGACGCGCTGCGCGAATCCGCAGCGACCGCGCGCGCCACGCGGCGGATGCGTCGCACGAGTTCCTCGGCGCCGGCGATTCCGCCCGCGCCGCCGAGGGTCGGCGTGTTCACGGCGTCGAGCGCTCCCGCTCCGAGCGCCTCGTAGACAAGCGCGGCGTTCCCGCTCACGGTCGCGGTCACCACGAGGATCGGACACGGCGCCGCCCGCATGATCTCGCGCGTGGCCGCAACGCCGTCGAGCTTCGGCATGATGAGGTCCATCAGCACGAGGTCGGGCCTGTCGCGCTTCGCGCACTCGACCGCCTCCGCGCCGTCGCGCGCGACCCACGCGACCGTGAGCGACGGATCGGTCGCGAGCGCGCGCCGCAGCGCCTCGCAGGCGACGGCGAGGTCGTTGACGATCGCCACGCGCATCAGCGTCCGTCCTCGACCTTCTCGCCGCGCTCGATGTCGTCGAGGCCGTGGACGAGGTCGCGCACGGTGTCCGCAAAGGTGCTGTCCTGGAATGCGCCCTTCGTGAGATAGGCGGTCGCGCCCGCTTCGAGCCCCGCGAGTCGGTCCTCCTCGCGATCCTTGTAGCTGACCACGATCACGGGGACGGTCGCGAAGCGCGCGTCGCCGCGCAGCGTGCGCACGAACTCGATCCCGTTCATGCGCGGCATGTCGATGTCGCTGACGACGAGGTCGAAGACGCCGTCGCGGAGCGTGTGCCAGCCGTCGAGGCCGTCGACCGCAGTCTCGACCTCGAAGCCCATGCGCTTCAGGATCTGCCGCTCGACCTCGCGCACGGTGGCGGAGTCATCGACGACGAGCGCTCGCTGCGCGCGCCGTGCGCCGAGCGCGTGCATGGGTCGCGCGCCGCGCAGCCTTCCCTCGCTCAGCGCCGCGCGCACGGACTGGAGGAGATCCTCCGTGTCGACGATCAGGACTGGCTCGCCCGACTCGCGCACGGCCGCGGCCGAGAGATGCGGCACCTTGCCGAAGCGCGGATCGAGCGGCCGCACGACGAGGTCCTCCTCGCCGACGAGTCCGTCGACGGCGAGCGCGTAGAGATCGGTCTCGGCGGCGCCGCGCTGTGCACCCGTCGCGCCACCGAGGACCACGAGGCTCTCGCGCGCGGCCGCGCGGCGCGAATCTGCGAGCGCCAGCACGCGCGCCGCGTCGACCACGCCGATCGATGTTCCGTCGAGAAGAAGCTGGATGCGCCCCTCGACCGTGCGCAGCTCCGATGCGTCGGGCCGCAGCACGCGCTCGATGCGCGCGAGCGGGAACGCCAGGATCTCGCCGGCGACCTCGACGAGCAGCGCGCGGATCACGGAGAGCGTGATCGGAAGCTCGAGCTCGAACGCGGTGCCGCGCCCGAGGTCCGTGTCGATGCGCGCCGTGCCGCCGATCTCCCGTGCCGTCGACTGGACGACATCGAGCCCGACGCCGCGGCCCGAGATGTCTGTGACCTCCTTCGCAGTCGAAAACCCGGGGAGGAACAGGAACTCGAGCAGTTCCTGGCGGTCGAGCGTGGCAGCCATGTCGCCCGAGGCGAGCGCCTTGCGCACGATGCGCTCGCGCAGCGACTCGAGGTCGATGCCGCGGCCGTCGTCGCTGACGCGGATGCGCAGCATCCCCGCGTGATGACGCGCCTCGACGCGCAGCGTCGCCTGCTGT
>JBIKTI010000274.1:0-4454 GCA_044348205.1 Phycisphaerales bacterium
GGTCGTGTCGTCCCACGGGGCGAGTTCGCCGCCCGCTGCGAGGCGCTCTGGGAGATCGGGGTTCGAGATCGCGAGCTTGCCGAAGGCGATTGCGTCGCCGAGGCCAGCGTCGAGGTCTGCCTGCGCGGCGGCGACATCGGCGCTATAGCCATTCAGGACGATCGCGCCCGCGAAGCGTTCCTTCATCTCGCGGCAGAGACGGTCGGTGAAGGGGCCCTTCCATCCGTCCTTCGGCCAGTAGTGGTTGAAGAGGTGGAGGTAGGACAGGCGGCGCTTGCCAAGCTCCTCGGCGACGCGGCGCATGCACTCCTCGTCGTCTGGCGCTGCGGGAAGGTCGTTCGCGCTTCCCATCGGCGAGAGCCGCACGCCGACGCGCGCCGGACCGAAGACCACCGCATTCGCGTCGACGACCTCGAGCAGGAGCCGCATGCGGTTCTCGATGGCGCCGAAGCCCTGGCCGCCCCAGGCGTCTGTGCGGGTGTTGAGGCTTCCCGAGAGGAACTGGTTGATGAGGTACGAATTGGCCGCGTGGACCTCGACGCCGTCGAAGCCCGCGCGCTTGGCGCAGCGCGCGGCGTGGGCGTAGTCCTCGACGACGCGCGGCATCTCGGCGGTCTCGAGCGCGCGCGGCATGCTCGCCTCGACGCGCTCGCGGCGGCCGTCCTCGTGGCGGATGCTGACATAGCCCTTCGACTTCTCAGCGACGCACGAGACGGGCGGCTGGCCGTTCGGCTGGTGCGCGACATGGCTCACGCGGCCGACATGCCAGAGCTGGAGAAAAATGCGCCCGCCCGCCGCGTGCACGCGGTCTGTGACGAGCTTCCAGCCCGCGACCTGTTCGTCGGAGTAGATGCCCGGCGTGTTCGGGTAGCCCTTGCCTTCGGGCGAGATCTGCGTGGCCTCGCTGATGAGGAGGCCGAACGATGCGCGCTGCGCGTAGTGCTCGGCCTGGAGTTCGCCCGGAATGTCGCCCGGCGCCTTCGCGCGCTGGCGGGTGAGCGGCGCCATGAAGACGCGGTTCGGGCAGTCGAGGTCGCGGAGCGCGATAGGGTCGAGGAGGGCGGGCATGGGAGGTCGGGATTCGTAACCGAATCCGCATGGATGCGCAGCGGCGGCGGAGCGTCCGCAGAAGGCAGCCGAACTTTCGTACGATGCATCGATGTCCCGACTGAGGCATCGCGATCGATGGCTGCGCGTGGCGGCACCCGCCGTGGTCGCGTCGCTTGTCCTGTGGGCGCCTTCGTGCAGGGTCGGGCCCGATGCGGCGCCCGAGGTCGATGCGCCCGGGACCGAGGCCGTTCCCGCGCCCGCGCGCGAGGGCGTGTCGGCGGACCAGCCCGTGGCGCCGCGCTGGTGGGAGCTCGTCGACGACCCGACGCTGCATGCGCTGATCGCGCGCGCGGAGGAGCGGAACACCTCGCTCGAGGCTGCGCTCGGCGCGGTGCGCGCCGCGTACGCGGGTGTCGGCATGAGCGAGTCGCAGCTCTGGCCGACGGTTGGATTCGGCGCGCAGTACGCGCGCACGCTGACGAACATCGCGCAGCTTGCGGCCGACGGCGTGCGGAGCGAGCCCTACGACATGTATGCCTACGGAATCGGCATGCCGTCGTGGGAGATCGACCTCTGGGGGTCGGTGAAGCGCCAGGTCGAGGTCGCGAAGGCCGACGCCGCGAAGCAGGTCGAGCTGATGCGCGACGCGCTCGTCTCGGTGCGCGCGCAGGTCGGAGCGGTCTATGGCCAGCTGCGCACGCTCGAGGAGCGGCGCGCTGTGCTCGCGCGCAGCGTCGAGGTCTATGCGTCGATCCGCGACACCGTCAAGGCGCGCTACGACGCGGGCGTGGTGACGGGGCTCGACCTCGCGCGCGTCGAGGCGCAGCTTGACGCAGCGCGCGCGCAGCTGCCGCAGGTCGATGCTGGAATCGCGGGCGCCTTGGCGCAGCTCGCCGTCTTGTGCGGAGCGGAGCCTGCGGAGATCGCCGGCCTCGTCGCTGCGCGCGATGCGGAGGCCGTTGCGCGTGCGATTCCCGCAGTCCCCGATGTCGTCGGCGTCGGTCTTCCCGCAGATCTCCTCGAGCGCCGCCCCGATGTGCGCGCCGCGCGCGAGGAGCTGCGCGCGGCCACAGAGCGCATCGGCATCGCGCAGGCCGCGAAGCTGCCGTCGATCAGCATCTCGGGCAACTTCTACATTGCCGCGAACACATTCTCGGGGCTCGGCGACCTCGCCAACAAGGCCTACACGATCGGCCCCGCGATCTGGTGGCCGATCTTCGAGGGCGGGCGGCTCGATGCCCAGGCCGCGCAGCAGAAGGCGCTCGCGGAGGCCGCGCTTGCGCGCTATCGCGGCGCCGTGCTTGAGGCGATCGCCGATCTCTCCGCGTCGACGGGCGACTTCGTCGAGGCGCGCGAGGGTGTGCGCCTCGCGGGCACCGCGCGCGCGAGCGCCCGCCGCGCGCGCGAGCTTGCGGAGAAGCAGTTCGACGCGGGCGTGACCGACATCACGGTCCTTCTCGATGTGCGCAGGCAAGAGCTCGACGCCGAGCGCGCCGAGGTCGAGGCGCGCGGCATCGTGCTCCAGTCGTTTGTCTCGCTCTGCCGCTCGCTCGGAGGCGGGTGGAGCGACGAGGACCTCGACCGCGCGGCCGCGAAGGACGCGGAACCCGTCATCTCGTTGGAGTCACGCGAATGAACCACATGCAGACGAACGAAACAGGGGTCTCGCGCGCGCGGATCGCGGCGATCGCGCTCGGCTCGGCGTTTTTCACGGCCTTCCTCGCGACGGCGGTCTCGTGCGGCGGCCCCGCCGCGCCGCCGATGCGGCCGAGCGAGATCTCCGTGCGCACCGTGGTCGCGGAGGCGCGCACGCTCCGCCGCTCGAAGACCTATCCAGGCGTCACTGCGTCGGTGCGGCCGGTCGAGCTGAGCGCGCGCGTCCAGGGATTCCTCGAGACGCAGCATGTGAAGGATGGCGAGCGCGTCGCGGCGGGCACGCTCGTCTACTCGATCGACCCGCGGCCCTACGAGGTCGCGCTTGACGCAGCGAACGCTGAGTACGGGCGCGCGCAGGCGCAGGTCGCGTCGGCGGAGGCGGTTGTCGCGCAGGCCGAGGCGCAGCTGGCGCAGGCCGAGGCGCAGGTGTCGGGCGCGCGCGCGGGCCGCGATCTCGCGGCGCGCGATGTCGAGCGCAACAGGCCGCTCGTCGAGAGTGGCGCGATCTCGCGGCAGGCGTTCGACCAGTATGAGTCGCGCCTCGCAGAGGCGGAGTCGCAGCTTGCGACCGCAGAGGCAGCCGTGCGCACCGCAGCCGCGCAGCGCGACCGCGCGAAGAGCGACGCCGTTGTCGCGCAGGCCGCGGTCGCCTCGGCCGCCGCGCAGCGCGAGAACGCGGAGCTCAATCTCTCGTACTGCGCCGTTGCGGCGCCGATGGACGGCCTTCTCGGAAAGTCGCTCGTGTCGGAAGGGCAGATGGTGGGCCCGGGCTACACGGTGGCGCTGAACACGCTCGTCCAGACCGACCCAATGTGGGTCCAGTTCAGCCCGAGCGCGACGGAGTGGCCCGCGCTCGCCGCGCTTCTGGCGCAGGGTGCCGTCGAGGCGACGGTCGCGTATGGCGGCGATGCGTCGATTTCCGCGAAGGGCTCGATCGTCTTCGCAGCGAACGCGGTCGATCCGTCGACCTCGACCATCATGCTGCGCGCGGAGTTTCCGAACCCATCGGGCGCGTTCCGCGCGGGCACCTACGCGCTCGTCACGGTCGACCTTGGCGAGCTCAAGGCGCCTGCGGTGCTCGTGCCCGTCGAGGCGCTCGTGCCGCAGGAGTCGGAGTTCTTCGTGTGGCGCGTGAAGTCCGACTCGACGGCCGAGCGCGTCGAGGTCGAGGTCGCCATCCGCGACGAGGGCTTCGTGGGGATCGTCAGCGGCATCGCAGCGGGCGACCGCATCGTGACGGCGGGCGTGCAGAAGCTCTCCGTTGGGTCGAAGGTCGTCGAGGCGCCCGCGCGCAGCGGGAACTAAGGAGCGCGCATGTCGGGCGGTTCACTCTCGCGGTTCTTCATCTCGCGTCCGATCTTCGCGACGGTCATCGCGCTGATCACGCTCCTCGCGGGCGTGGCCACGATGTTCACGCTGCCGATCGCGCAATTCCCCACGATCGCGCCGCCCACGGTGCAGGTGTCGGCGATCTACAACGGCGCCGACTCGGAGACGGTCGCGCAGGCCGTCACGCTCCCGCTCGAGAAGCAGATCAACGGCGTGCAGGGCATGCTGTACATGAGCTCGAACTCGACGAACACGGGGCAGAGCATCATCACCGTGACCTTCGAGGTGGGCTACGACCTGAACATCGCGGCGGTCGACGTGCAGAACCGCGCGCAGCAGGCCTTCGCGCAGCTGCCGCCCGAGGTGCAGCAGCTCGGCGTCACCGTCACCAAGCAGTCGACGAACATGACGCTCGTCGC
>JBIKTI010000275.1:0-4422 GCA_044348205.1 Phycisphaerales bacterium
CTACGGCGGCGACTGGGGCGACCGTCAGTTCACGGCGATGCCCGACGACGCGGGCACCGTCGGTGGCGGCGCGACGCCGACCAACTGCTCGAACTACCTCTCGCAGGTCGCCTGCCCGCCGCAGCAGCTGCTCGGCTGGGATGTCAACGGCGCCATGTGGGGCTACTTCATCGGCAGCACCGGCCGCTGCGCGCAGTACGGCTACCCCGGCAACTGCGGCAACTGGGTGGTCCACCTCCCCATCGCGTTCTCGGGTGGCAGCGTCGGCTACGGCGCGTTCCGCGTCCCGAATGTGAAGGCGTTCCACGACTATGTCGGCAAGCGCTTCTACGACCCGACCTTCTTCGCGCCGAAGGACATCGTCCCGCTCTCGAATGTGTCGAAGTACTTCACGAGCGCGGCCGAGTTCACCTACGACGGCACGACCTACGAGGACAGCTCGTACTGCTTCTCGCCGGCCGCGATGTACGACGCGCAGGTCTTCAAGCGCAACGGCACGACCCTCAACGGCCAGGGCTACACAGACCCGGGCACGCTGAAGGCAGGCTTCCGCAGCCCGCCCGTGTCGCGCTGCCGCTTCCCCGACCTCAAGACCCGCATGATCGAGCACAACTGGCTGCAGAACACGCCTGACTCGCTCATCAACACCAACTTCGCCGGCGGCGCCACCCCGTGGCAGTTCAACCACGGCTACAACTCGGCCCCCGCCTGCCTCTTCTTCGACGGCCACATCGAGCTCGTCAGCTGCCAGAAGTCCATGCAGGCCGACAACCGCGTCGCGCCGAGCAATGGCTCTGTCTGGTCGCGCACCACGCCGTTCGGCGCGAACGGCTACTTCGGAGCCCAGTCGTACGACTTCCTCGTGCGCACGAGCTTCCACATCCTCACCACCGACGGCATCGAGGGCCGCGACGTCCTCGGCGACGAAGGCTGATGTGCCTGATGTGATGCGGTTCGGCTAATCGGCCGTCAGGCCGATGCACCGAGCGCCAATGCAGATTCAGCAGCCGCCCGCCTCGCGCGGGCGGCTGTCTTTTTGCGAATTTGCCGCGGTGCATGCCACGGGTCCTCGCATCGATCGCCGCGCGTGGCATGATGCGACTGCGGACGCAGGCGTTCTCCTGATTCGACCCTCCGCCGCGATGTCTCGCGCCCCGCGTTCACCCGCGTCGCGCGAGAGAGGGTCGAAGCACACGCATCGATGCACGGTCATCGATCGAGCACACAGGAGACGCCACGACATGCTGCATGCAAGCCTTCCTTCGCGCCAGCGGGCGAGCGGCGACCGTTTCGTCACGGTCCGTTCGCGTGCCTGCACGCTCCGCTCACGCGCTTTCACGATCGTCGAGCTCCTCGTCGTCGTGTCGATCATCGCGCTTCTCATCGCGCTGCTGCTCCCCGCGGTCCAGCGCGGGCGCGACAAGGCGCTCATCTCCCAGTCCGTCGCCAACCTCAAGAACCTCGCCGCCGCGAACGAGATCTACGGCGGCGACTGGGGCGACCGCCAGTGGACGGCATGCCCCGACGATGCGGGGCTCGTGAGCGGCTGCGACCAGTACAAGGCGCAGATCGCCTGCCCGCCGCAGCAGTTCCTCGGTTGGGATGTGAACGGCGCGATGTGGGGCTACTTCCTCGGCAGCTCGGGCAAGTGCGCCCAGTATGGCTGGCCCGAGGCCTGCTACAACTGGATCGTCTACATCCCGCTCACCTTCACGACGGGGCCGAATCCGGGCGGAGGCAACGCCTTCGGCAGCTTCCGCATGCCTGGCGTGAAGAGCTTCCACGACTATGTCGGGCGCCGCTTCTACGACCCGACCTTCTACGCGCCGAAGGACATCGTCGCGCTCTCGACGATCTCGAAGTACTTCACGAGCGCCGCGGAGTTCACCTACGACGGGACGAACTACGAGGACAGCTCGTACTGCTTCTCGCCCGCGGCGATGTTCGACACGGCCGTGTTCCGCCGCAACGGCGACGCGCTCAACGGCCAGGGCTTCACCAACCCGAACACCATGAAGGCGGGGTACCGAAGCCCGCCTGTGTCGCGATGCCGATATCCCGACCTCAAGACGCGCATGATCGAGCACAACTGGCTGCAGAACACGCCCGACTCGTTCATCAACACGAACTTCGCGGGCGGACGCACGCCGTGGTTCTTCAACCATGGCTACAACTCCGCACCCGCGTGCATGTTCTTCGACGGGCATGTCGAGCTCGTCAGCTGCCAGAAGTCGATGCAGGCCGACAACCGCGTGGCGCCGACGAACGGCTCCGTGTGGTCCCGCAACACGCCGTTCGGCGCGAACGGCTACTACGGCGCGCAGTCGTACGACTTCCTCGTGCGGACGAGCTTCCACATCCTGACCACGGACGGCATCGAGGGCCGCGATGTCCTCGGCGACGAGGGTTGACAGTGCGCGGAGCCGTCGGCCCGCAGTCCTGACGCAAAGCAGCTCCATCCGACCCCTGCAGCCGCCCGCCCTGCGCGGGCGGCTGTGTCCTTCGCGGCTATCCTCTCGAAATGCCCGCTTCGTTTCCTCCGTCCGCAGGCGGTTTCGCCATGCTCGGCGCAGTCGTCGGGCCCGCCATGATGCTCGCGCTCGCGTTCTCGCAGCCGGGTCCCGTGCGCACGCTGCTCAAGGCGAGCGCGGACTGCCCTGAACGCGCGCGGCGCGCGGGCAGCCTGGGGATCCGCGAGATCGTGCTCGAGCCCCTGATTCGATCGGGTGTCGTCGTGCGTGAGAAGGATGGCTGCGTCTGGGTCGTGCGCGAGCTGGCGAAGCGCAGGCAGCGACGCATCGCGATCAGGCTTGCGCTCGCGACCTTCGTGTTGATGGCGGCCGTCTGGGCGGTGCTCTCGATCGGCGCGCCTCCGCGTGCGTGAACGCACGGAGCGCGCATCGGAACCCGAGACGGGGCGCGGAGGGTTGGCATACGCTGCCCTCATGCCGAAAATCACGACGCCGCTCAGGCAATCGCTTCTCGCCACCGCCGTCCTCGCAGCGGGCGCAGCCTGCGCAACGAGCCTCGCCTCCGGCCTCGATCCAGCGCCTGTCGCGCCGCATGCGACCGCGCTGCGCGACGACACGATTGCGCCCGTCCCGTCGCGCACCGAACTCTCGATCTCCTCCGTCACGCTCTATCGAGGCCGCGCGGCCGTGACGCGCTCGGGGACCACAGCGCTCACGCAGGGGCTCCATGAACTGCGCGTCGGCCCGCTGCCGGAGTACGCGGACCTCGACAGCGTGCAGGCCCGCGTCGGAACAGCCGCGCGGCTCCTCGATGTGAAGACAGAGACCGTCGCGCGGCCTGCGCCGACGAGCGACAACCCGCGCGTGCGCGCGGCACTTGAAGCGGTCGAGGAATCGCGGCTCGCGCTCACAGAGATCGACCGGCGCCTGACGAACAACGCGGCATCGACGAAGCTGGTCGACTCGATCGCCGCAAAGACCGCGTCCGACGCATCGCAGGCGGTCGGCGGCACGCTCGACCCCGAGAAGCTGCGCGGGCAGATCGCGTTCATCGAAGGCGAGCGCGATCGCCTGACGAGGGCCGCCGCGGAGCTGACGGCATCGCGCGTGAAGGCGGTCGGAGAACTGCAGGCGCGCGAGCGCGCGCTTGCCGACGCGGGCGGTGCTCCGCCGATCGAGCGCTTCGCCGTCGTGACGGTCGCGGCCCCCGAGGGAGGGAGTGTTCCCATCTCCATCACCTATCTCGTCGCCAACGCGACCTGGGAGCCCGCGTACACAGTGCGCGGCGATCTCGAGGCAGGCAGCCTTGCGATCGAGTTCGATGCCATGATCAGGCAGGCGACGGGCGAGGACTGGACGGACGCCGCGGTCGTCCTGTCGACCGCGCAGCCCACGCGTGCCGCGAACCCGCGCATGGTCGCGCCTGCCTATCTCGAGCTGCTCGACCCGAGCAAGCCCAAGCTCCCGCCGCCGTCCGTCGGCTTGCGCCCCGGCGGTGCCGGTGGTGCCGTCGCCGAGATGCCCATGGCGCCTGGCGCACTCATGGCGGACGCGGCAGGTTCGGGTTCCAACGAGTACGGCGCAAGGGCCAAGGCGCTCGAGACTCTCTCCGCCGATGCATCGGTGGGCGGCGGCGGCGCAGCGGTCGAGTACCGCATTCCGCGCACCATCACGGCGGCGAGCGATGCGTCCGCCGAGCGGCGTACGCGCGTCGCCACGATCGACGCGAAGCCGAACTTCACCCTCGTCGCGCAGCCGCTTGTGGACGCCGATGTCTATCTGCGCGCGCGCTTCGTGAACGAGAGCCCATACATCCTGCTCGCAGGCCGAGCGCGCATGTACCTCGGCTCGGACTCGATCGGCTCGGCTGCGATCGGCGAGATTCCCGTTGGCGGCGAGCTCGACCTCTGGTTCGGCAAGGAGCCGCGCGTCACGGCAAAGCGCGAGCTCG
>JBIKTI010000276.1:0-4412 GCA_044348205.1 Phycisphaerales bacterium
GCTTCGGTTCGCCTTCCCAGATGATCCCGACCTCATGCCCGTGCCCGTCGAGCACATGGCGGTCAAGCGCGTTGTGACAGATGTTGGTCGTCGCGCCGACGAACCACTTCGCGTCGGGCGCGTTCCACTCGAGCACGCGCGTCCACGGCGTGAACCACTCGAAGTCGCCCGCGACCTCGCCCCAGAACCCCTCGGGGTCTGCGATCGACCGCGCGTGCCGCGCGCGGTACTCGTCCATCGACGCGCAGAACGCCCCGCCAAGCGCGGCCGCATGCGCGGCGCTCGGCGCGAACACGCGGTCTTCCTTCAGGAGCGATTCGACATTGGAGTTCGCGTTCGAAGCGATGGACGGGTCAGCCATGCGGGGAATGTACGCGAGGGGCGTCGGGGGCCAAGCCGGCGGGGCAGGTCATCCGCCGCACGGTTGCAATGCATGGCCACCCGCATCCTCATGGGGCATCGGAACTCAGCCGCACGGCCCCCAGCGGCTGAGGAGGCGAGCCAGGTCGGCACCGTCTACCAAGCCGTTTCCGTCGAAGTCGGGGTCGACGATCGGCGAGCCCGCTGTGCCCCAGAAGGACAGGAGCAACGCAAGGTCGGCCCCCGTGACAAGTCCATCACGGCTCAGGTCCTCGAGGCACTGGCAGGAATCCGGTGTCCCGTCGCCGTTGTTGTCGACCGACGCGCCATTCGCAATGTCGATCGCGTCGGGCATGCCGTTTGTGTTGCAGTCCTTCAGGCGGTCGAGCACGAAGAGCCGTCCCGCGTATGGGGCGACCCCGACTTGCGCAGCGGGGCTGGCCGCGACCACGCTTGCCGCGCTACATGCGACCCGCGCTCCAACGAGCTGCAGGAGCGGGGACCCACTCGGGGCGAGTATCCCGTCGAGAGCGCTTCCACCGAGGTAGATGAAGGCGCCCCCCTGAAACTGGCCCCCGATAGCGAGGCCGGGGGCACCGATCACCGATGCAGTTCCGTCCGTTGCAACCGAGAAGCCAAACTGTGCGCCGCTTGAGTTCATGGGCGGCAGGTAGGTAGAGGACAGCGCAGCGCCCTTGAGCGTCAACTGATAGCGGAATGCGGCACCAGACGATGGCCCCGCAAGCGCGGCTTGCGACGCTCCGACGAGGAGCGTGTCGCCTGCAAGTGCGACCGACTGCCCGAAGCCAGCGTTCGCCGCTTGTGCAGCGGGCAGCGGGCTGTTGATCTTGCGGAAGAAGGTGTAGCCGCCTGGCCCATCGCGATAGAGCCACACGCAGCCGGCGTTCACCGCAGCGTCATCATCTCCAGGCGCGGAGATCGCAAGCCACGGTCCGCTCATCGCGACAGCGAATCCGAAGCGATCGCCTGGATCGGGAAACGCGGCGGTGAGCGCCGCGCCCTGCGTCCACTGGGTGCCCGAACGGTTGTAGAGCCGAACACGCCCTGCGAACGCTCCGACGCCCTCTGGGCTCGCGGGCGCTCCAACGGCGATCACATCGTTGGTGCATGCGACGGCGGCACCGAACTCAGAGTTCGCGGAGAGCGACGCGTCGCCGATCTCGGTCACGACCGACCACGCGCCGCCATCGAGGCGGAGGATGAACGCCTTGCCAGCAATGCTGCGCAGGGGTGCGCCCGCGACGCCTGCCGAGCCCTTGACCGCGAGCGCGGCCCCGATCTCGTCGCCCGCGGCAGCCGTTGGGAAGACGATCTTCTGCGCCTGCTGCCAGCCCGCAGGAGTGCGTGTGAAGGCGTAGACCGATCCGCCGTTCAGTGCGATCGTGTCGCTGCCGCGCGCGCCCACGAGCATCCTGTCCCCGTCGACCGCGAGACCGTAGCCGGCGGCGTCATAGGGCTGTGCGTCGTTCGCGACGATCCCTTGGTCAGGAATGACCTGTACCTGGGCGTGCACGGCGCATGCGATGCCAAGTGCCAGTCCAGCGGTGGCTGCGTGCGAAAGTCGTGTGAGGTCGCTCATGCGCGCTCCTTTGAGGTTGCCCGGCATAAGTCGACTCACAGGCAGCTGCCGTAGCCGGCCAGCACGATCGCAAGATCCGCCGCGCCGACGACATCGTCGTTGTTGACATCGGCGGGGTTGTCGCCAAGCGCACCCCACGATGCGATGACATCGATGATGTCGTCGACATCGACACGGCCGTTGCCGTCGACATCGCCCGAGCACTCGCACTCGTCGGGCACGAAGTTGCCGTTGAGGTCGGCGCTGAAGGCGCTGACGACATCGCAGAGGTCGGGGATGCCGTTGCCGTTGCAGTCGGTGCTCGCGGACAGGTACTCGCAGGTGTCGGGCACGCCGCTCTGATCGCAGTCGCGCACGGTGCCGAGCGCGATCTCGAAGGCGTCCTGCTGGCCGTTGTTGTTGCAGTCGACGAGCGCGGGCACGGGAATCGCCTGGTTGTAGGCCTCCCAGCCTGTTGTGCCGCTCGCAGAGCGGCCCACGACATCGATGAACCCGCTCGGAAGGACGGCCGAGTTGGTTGTCAGCTGCGCAAGCAGCACGCGCTTCGAAGTGCCCGCGATCGACTGCGCGGCGCCCGGCTGCACGAAGACGATGCCGTCGTTGTCGTTGACGCCGCCGCCGTTGTTGAAGGCTGTGAGGTCGAGGCCCGTGTTCTGCGCGCTGTTGCCAGCCGCGCAGGTGAGGCCGACGGTGAACCAGCTGTCGTACCTCGCGCTCGGCAGCACATCCGAGAGATCGCACGGGATCTGGCTGGCCAGGTCGCCGCCGAAGGGGCTCTGCCAGAAGCCGCCCGTCGCGGAGAGCGTGAGCGGATGCGCGCTGTTGCCGAAGAGGCCGACGACCGCGGCGCCTGCCACGGTGGTGCGCGCGTACAGGCGGTAGCAGATCGCTGTCTGCGGGAAGAGGTCGTCGAGGCCACGGTTCACGATCGGCACGATCTCGAGCTCGAGGCCCGCGAACTGCATGCTCGGCTGGCAGGAGTCGAGAATCGCGTCCTTGTTGAAGTCGGCCGCGCTGCCGTTCGCGATCTCACACGAATCGGGGATGCCGTTCGTGTTGCAGTCGGCTGCGCCGGCAGCGATCTCGCAGGCGTCGATCACGCCGTCGGCGTCGCAGTCGGACTGGCAGGAGTCGGGCACGCCGTTCGCGTCGCAGTCCGCGGCGCCCGCCGCGATCTCGCACGAGTTCGGAATGCCGTCGCCATCGCAATCGGGCTCGCAGGTGTCGGGCACGCCGTTCTGGTTGCAGTCGGCCGCGCCATTCGCGATGTCGCACGCGTCGGGGATGCCGTTCGCGTTGCAGTCGGGCGCGCTCCCCGAGCCGGCCTCGCACGAGTCGGGGATGTCGTTCCCGTTGCAGTCGGTGGCGAGGCCGATCTTCAGCTCATACGCGTTCGGAAGTCCGTCGCCATCGCAGTCATCCGCGCAGTCGGCGCCGAAGGTGTTCGGGCCCTTCTCGAAGTAGAAGCCGCTGCACGCCTGGGCTTCGGTGGCGCAGAAGGTGTTTTGGGTGAGGAAGGCGATGGCGGACGCATCAGGTGCGGCGATGTCGTCGCCATCGGCTGGTTGAGACGAGGTGTTTTCTGAGAACAAACACTCGCGAATAAACGCGGAAGCGAAGGGAATCGAACCACCGGCCTGGTAGTACAGCGCTCCTCCACGATCAGATGAGTTGTTCGAAAACCTGCACTGCATGATAGAGGCATCTCCCCACAGGTACACGGCGCCGCCCGCCGATCCAGAGTTCAGGCGAGTGCTGTTGCCAACGAACACGCAGTCAAGCAGAGTCGTGGAATTCGACTGGGAGTAGATGGCGCCTCCTACAACGGCCGCCGTGCCGCCACAATTGGAGAACGTGGATCCCGTCACGGTCAACGGACCGAAAGTGTGGATGGCGCCACCAACTACGGTGACGCCCGCTGAGACTGGCGTGTTGCAGTTCGAGAAGGTGCAGTTGGTGACGGTGACAGGTGCACCCGCTCGGCCAGCGATGGCGCCACCTTGAACAACCGTTGCTCCTTGTTGCCCTGCAGCGACGCAGTCGCTGAACACCGTGCTCGAGACACTGAGCGCGCCGCCTGCACTAATGGCGCCGCCTTGGGAGTTCGCTGCAGAAGCGGTGATTCGTACACCGTTGAACACGGACGCCGAGACAGTCGCGCCCTCGACTGCGTAGATCGCTCCCACGCCGGAGTAGTCACGGATCACGTTGTTCGCGACGGAGACGCTGGTGGCACGAACAAGGTGCGGTCCGGCGCCACCGTGAAACTCAGAGTTGGAGATCGCGGCGAACCCTGTGACGTCGATCGGAGAATTGCACGCGAAGAACTGCGAGTTGGTGACCTCGAGCACGCCTCGCGTGTGGAAGTAGGCGTTGTTCCGAAAGACGCTGTTCGAGATCGCATGGGTTCCCGGGAGGAGGCTCTGATTCGCAGCAAGAATCCCCGAGTTGT
>JBIKTI010000298.1:0-4046 GCA_044348205.1 Phycisphaerales bacterium
GCGCTTCGCGCGCGCCCCCGCCCATTGGCCTGTCGCCTCCGTGCTCACGGCGATCCATGCCGACCGCGATCCGGCCCGAGGCATCGCGGTGCTTGAGCGGCATCTCGCGGAATATCCGCGCAACGCGGGTGCGCTCATGCACCTCGCGCAGCTGCAGCAGGGCGTCGGCAACCTCGCCGCGGGCGTCGCGGCCGCGCGACGCGCCTGCGAAGTCGCGCCGCACCCGCCTGCGCCGTGGGCCATCCTTGCGGACCTCCTCTTCGCGTCGGGCGACCTCGAGGGGTCGCGCGAGGCGGCGGAGCGAAGCCTCGCGATCGAGCCCGATGCTCATTCCGTCGACCGCGTGACGCGCGCGCTTCCAGACCCCGCGGCCCGCGCGGCCTGGCTCCGCGCGCGGTGGGCCGCCGCGATGGAGGAGCCGCGCTCGCCCGATCGGCTGCATGCGCTCCTCCTCTCGAGCGTGCCGCCGCTTGCGCTCGCCGAGGTCGCGGGGTTCATCGAGAGCTGCGCGAGGACCCCCGAATACGAAGGGGTCCACGCGTCGCTGGTGCGGCTCGCCCTGCGGGAGCGCGACTGGGACCGCGCCGTCGCCGCGAGCTTGCATCACCTCGCGCACTATGGCCACAGCGAGGATTCGCACGCGCTGCGCTTCGATGCGCTGTGGTCCGCAGGCAGGCGCGAAGGCGCCATCGCCGCGGTCGAGCGCTGGTGCACGGACTTCCCCTACTCGGCGCGCGCTTTGTGGACGCTCGCCGACACGCATGGCCAGGAAGGCGACCCGCGCGCGGCGATCGCGCCGCTCGAGCGAATCGTGGCGCTGCGCCCCGACGACCTGAACGCGGCCTCGACGCTTGCGTTCACGCTGGCGCAGCTGAAGCGCGGTGCCGAGGGCCTCGCCGTGCTCGACCGTGTCTGGGCGCGCGCGCCGAGCGCAGCGCTCGGCTGGAGCCGCGTCGATCTCGCGGTCGAGCTCCGTGACAGGAACGCCGCGGCGCGCGCGATCCGCGACATCGTTCCCCATCTCCACGAGGTGAGCGGCGCGATCACCGCGATCGATGCGCGGATCAACCCGATGATCGGGGGCGTCACGAAGGGCACAGGCTGGATCCGAGGGCTGTGGCGCAAGGCGCTTGAGACGGCCGACGACGCGAGCCCTGCCGGCGTGCGCGCGGCGTGGGCGCTCGTCGCGATCTCACGGCACTCCGTCGGAGGCACCATGCGCCTCCTGTCGCGCCGCTTCAAGGATCGCGACGCGGTCGAGGACGCGCTCGAGGGGCTTGTCTTCGTGGCGACGAACTACCGGTTCAAGAGCCTGGCGCAGCGGCTCGAGCGCGATCACTCCGATGCGCTGCGCCGCCGCCCGTCGAGCTTCGTGGGAATGGCGGACGCGCTGTGGGTCGCGCGGCGCCGCGACGCCGTGCGCGCGTGGCTCGCGCCGTGGCGCGACCGAGGCGATCTCGCGGCCGGCCCGCTTCTCGCCGTCGCGCGCATCCTCGACGCGCTCGACGACCATGACGGCGCGATCGCGGCCGCGACGCGCGGCCTTCCGCTCGCTTCACCCGCGGACTACCCGTGTTTCCTCGCGATCCGCGGCGTCGCGCTCCTTGGGCGGGGCGACGCGCCGTCCATCGAGGAGGCGCGCGTCGTCTTCTCGCGCATCCTCGAATGCCAGTCGACGCCCGAATCGACGGCGATCGCCGAGTGGGCGCTCAAGGCGTTCACGCTTCTCGACACCCCGGGCAGGCCGAGCAAGCACGCGCTCGCGGGGCTCGAGAGTTCGGCGGACGAGATCGTCGCGGTGCAAAAGGCGCCCATCGTCACCTCGATGCTGCGTGGCTTCGGAAGGATCTTCGTGGCGCGCGGGGCGTCGATCCTTGAGTTCGGCTACGCGGACACCTGGTGGCGCGCGCTTCTCTGGAAGCCGGTGGAGCTGAACACCGATCTCTCCACTGCGCTGCATCACCTGTCCGGCACGGCGACCGCCCCCTTCAACCGCCTGATCGGGAGCGAGGCCTCCCGCTTCGACGGAATGAGGTAGCCGACGCCTCGAAAAGCGGCCCAAGCGCCGCGAGGCTGCGCGTGCGCACCGCCTCCGCCACGATCGCGGGCCACCGCGCGTGCATGAATGGCCGCTCGACCAGCGGGAAGAGCGCGAGGCACGCGGCGGTGACGATGAGCGAGAACGGAAGCGCGAGGACAAGGATGTTCCACTCGAGCGAGGTCGTCGTGAAGGGCGCGAGAAAACGCCCGAGGAGCGACACGAGCTGGAAATGGAAGAGGTAGATCGTGTAGCACGCGCCGCCGACGATGCTGACGAGCGGCACCGAGAGCGCGCGCCGCACGAGGTGCCCGCGGAACGCGCCCAGCGTCATGAGGAAGAGCCCGAGCACGAGCAGCGCGATCCCGAGGTGGTGCCACGCGAGCACGCGATAGCTCGTCACGACCGCGATAAACCCCGCGCACCATCCGAGGTCGTAGCCGATCGACGCGATGCGCTCGCCCGTGCGGACCTCGCGCAGCGTCCACAGATCCGCGACGAGAAGACCGATGAGGAAGAACGCGATCTCGGTGCCGAGCCAGCGGCCGTGCTGGAGCGGGCCTCCGAGCGGCGGCGGCTCGCTGGCGGAGAGGCGCACATCCGCCGCGTGGAGCGCCGTCAGCGCGATCGCCGCGACGAGCACGCCGCGGCGGAGCGCGGTCGAGCGGATCCAGAACACAGACGCGAGGAGCGGCGCGAGCAGGTAGAACTGCACCTCGATCTCGAGGCTCCACGAGATGAAGAACGCCCAGGGCTCGCTTCCGAAGAGCGCCGTGCGCAGATAGACGAGCCCCGCGAGATAGTCGGCGATGCGCGCGTTCTCAGGCGCGAGGAGGAGGACGCCCGCGAGGTAGGAACAGAGCGCGATCACATAGGGCGGCTCGATGCGCGTGACGCGCTTCAGGTAGAAGCCCTTGAGCGACGGCGCCGCGTCGCCGAGGAGCCGCGCGCGCGCGAACGGCAGCGTCACCACGAAGCCAGAGATCACGAAGAAGAGCTGGACGCCGAGGAAGCCCTGCGAGACGAGCCATCCGAGCGGCGTCTGGAAGGGATCCGCAGTCGGATCGATCGCGGAGACCTGCCCTTCCGCGCCCTTCAGGTAGAGCGACATCGTGGCGTGGAAGAGCACCACGGGCAGGATCGCCACCGCGCGCAGGCCATCGAGCTCTGCGAGCAGCGCGCCGCCCGAGGTGATGCGGCGGAAGAGGTGCGCGGGAAAGGCGGAGGCGAGCCTGGAGCGGAGCGACGGCGCCATCGCATGCGATATCGGCGCGGCGGCCCCCTGCGCGGGAGGATTCACGCCGAATGACGACGAAGCGCGCGCGTCAGAGCGCAGCGTCGATCATCTTCGCGAACTCGGCCTTGGCCTTGACGCCCTGCGTCTTCGACACGACCTGGCCGCCCTTGAGGACGATCACGCAGGGGATCGACTGCACGTTGAACTTGAGCGCGAGCTGGCGGTTCGTGTCGATGTCGACCTTGCCGACCTTGGCCTTGCCCTGGTACTCGGCGGCGAGCTGGTCGATCGACGGGCCGATCATGCGGCAGGGCTGGCACCACTCGGCCCAGAAGTCGATGAGCACGGGCACCTGGCTCTCGACGACTTCGCTCTGGTAGTTCGACTCGGTGATGGTGAGGGTCGCTGCGCCTGCCATGGGTTTCTCCTTGCTCGTGATGCCCGCCGCGACAACATGGATGTCGACGGCCTTCGAAAGGAGCGACATGGTAGCGAAGCGCCCTCCCGCTCGGCGCGCGGAAATGGCGGCGCTGCGGCGCTGCGACGCGAGCTGCGCGATCAGCCGAGGCCCGCGCCGCGGAGCACGGCATGCGCCACGAGGAGCGCCTCGCGATGCGCGCCCACGTCGTGCGCGCGCACGATGCGCGCGCCGCCGCCGAACGCGGCCACCGCCGCCACCACCGATCCGATGATGCGCTGCTCAGGATCGCTGCGTCCGCTCACCGCGCCGAGGAAACTCTTGCGGCTCGCGCCGACGAGCACGGGGAATCC
>JBIKTI010000277.1:0-4387 GCA_044348205.1 Phycisphaerales bacterium
GAGCAGGTCGAGCGCGTGCGCGAGCGTCTCCGCCGACTCCTGGCCCGTCTCGAAGGCGATGCGCGCGCCGTGGTCCGCGAAGAGGCGCGCGATCTCGCGAAGCCGCGCGAAGAGCGCGTCTTGCTGTGCGCCCCGCTCGTGCGGAATGAAGCCAGCATGGAATGTGACGAGCTTCACGCCGTGCTTCCCCGCGATGCGCGCGACCTCGCCCGCGCGCGCGCGCGTCGCAGGCCATGTGGCGTCGGGAACGACGCCGCCCGTCGCGCGGATCGTCTCGAGGGTCGAGTAGTCCTCCCCGACCGTCTCGAGCATGCCGCTCGCGACCTCGATGCCTGCATCGGCGAGCCGCGCGAAGGTATCGCCCCATGCACCTTCCCAGTCGGCCACGGGAACGAGCGCGAGCTGCACGGCCCGCGCGCCCGTCGCCTGCACGCGCTCGACGAGCATGGCGGAGTCCGAGGCGCGAAGGCTCCATGAACACACGGCGACAGGCGTTCGCGCAATCGGCATCGCCGCACTCTACACCGTTCCAACCGACGCGCGGCTGGACTACCATGTCTCCTCCCAGCCAGCCCCCGCCGTGGAAACCGTGCCGCTCAACCCCGACCAACCCGACCCGCCGCTCCAGACGGCGCCCTCGGTGCGTCGGCCGACGCGCCCCCCCACGCGGCTCGAGCGGCTCGAGGCGTGGCTCTCGCGGCTCTCGATCAAGAACAACTTCTTCCACACGGTCTTCTCAGCGGTGTGGCTGCCGTTCGCTGCGCGATCGGGCATCAAGATGTACGGAAAAAAGGCGCTCAGCGCCGAGCGCTTCGCTGCGATCCTCCCCTTCCGCCGCTTCAACCGCAACTTCTACGACGCCATGGCGGGCGCAGCGCTCCTTGGGAACTCAGAGGTCGCCGCGGGCATGTACCTCTTCTCCGTCTGCGGCGGCGACTACACCGTGGTCTGCAAGGAGATGAAGTACCGCTTCCTGCGGCCGTGCCTCGGGCCCGCGGTCTATCGCGTCGTCAAGAGCCAGGATGTCGAGGCGAAGGTGGCAGCGGGCGGCGAGTTCAATGTCGCCCTCGAGCTCGAGGTCTACCAGCAGCAGATCGTGAAGAAGGGCGAGGAGATCCTCGTCGGCCGCTGCGACATCACCTTCCACTGCACGCCGAAGTCGATGGTGCGTGAGCGCGAGGAACGCCGCAAGGCGCGACGCGAGCGCAAGTCGGCGCAGGCGCTGCAGAAGGCCGACGACACGGACGCGGGCGAGGGCTGATGGACCGCGCCCTCCGCACCATCCTCGGCGGCTTCGCCCTCGCGACGAGCTGGACCTGGTGCATCGGCATGTTCGCGCCCGTCCTGATCGGGTCGCTGTTCGGCTGGCCCGGCGTGCTGGCCTTCGCGATCCCGAATGTGCTCGGCTGCGCGCTCTTCGGCTATCTCCGCAGCAAGGAGCGCTCGCGCGCCGAGACGCGCGACCACGCGCTCGCGATGGCGCTCTTCTCGGGAGCGACGGTCGCCTACCAGGTCTTCTTCGCGGGTTTCCTCTGGGGTCGACCCGTCGCAGACGCCATGCAGGTGGCCGAGGGCGAGGCGCGACTGCTCGGTTCTGGAGCGGTGCTCGTCGCTGCGCTGGGGCTCGCGGCGCTGCCGCGGCATCTCCTCTGGATCCTCGCGGCGATCGCCTATCCCGCGAGCCTCCTCACCTTCGCCTTCCTGCCGTGGGAGTCCTTCCACGGCATGCAGACGCAGGGCGAGTGGTCGCTCGGCCAGCTGGCGCTCGTCCTTCCGACGATCGTCTTCGGCTTCATGCTCTCGCCGAACCTCGATCTCACCTTCCACCGCGCGCGCCAGGAGGTGGCGGCGGGCGAGCGGCCGCATCGGTTCGCGGTCTTCGGGCTAGCCTTCGCCTCGATGCTCGTGCTGACCTTCGCCTACGCGTCGATCACAGGCGGGCTCAACAGCCCCGCCGTCCGCGCGCACATGGTGGTGCAGCTCGTGCTGACCTCGGCGCTCCACCTCTCGGAACTGCGTTCCGCGCAGGTCGGTCGCACGCCGCGCGTCGCGATCGCGGCGGGCGCCGCGCTCCTCGGGGTCTGCGCCGCGCTCATCGCGCCCGACCGCGACACCTACTTCCGCTTCCTCGGCCTCTATGGCCTCGCCTTCCCCGCCTACGCGGCGCTTGCGCTGAGGGCGGGCGGCCGGCCGACCCTCCTCGGCGTCGTCGCGCTCGCGGTCGCGGTGCTCGTCTCTGCGCCGATCGTCGAGCATGCGTTCCTCGAGGGCCCGAACCTGCTCGCGCCACTGGGCGTGGCGCTGCCGATCGCGGCGGTTCTTCTCTTCGGCGGGCGAAAAACGCAGAAAACCGCCTGACGAGCCGTTCCTTCTCGGAAGACGGGCGCGTAGCGTGCCGACAGACGACGAGAGAACCCTCGTTGCGCTCCGTTTCGCTTCGATCGTTCCGACGGGCTCCCACGCGATGTCGAACCCCCTGCAACCGCTCGCGAAGAAGGACTTCGACTACGGCGCCGCGCAGCACCTGCTGAACCGCGCCGGCTTCGGCGGCACGCCCGCGCAGGTGCAGGCGCTCGTCGAGATGGGCCTCGACGACGCGGTCGACTACCTCGTCGAGTTCGAGGGCGCGAAGGCAGACGCAGGCGACGCGGCCGAGTTCCGCTCCGACATCGTGCGCAGCGAGACGCCCGCCGAGCGCGAGACGCTGCGCCGCGCGCGCGCGGAGGGCGACGAGGAGACGATTGCCCGCCTCCAGCGCGAGCGCCAGGCGCGCGAGCGCTCCGATCGCGAGCAGCTGGGCCTCATGCAGCGCTGGTGGCTCGCGCGCATGATCTCGACGGGCCGCCCGCTCGAGGAGAAGCTCACGCTCTTCTGGCACGGCCACTTCGCCACGGGCTACCGCACCATCGAGAACAGCTGGCACATGCTGCGGCAGAATGCGTTCCTCCGCGCAAACGCCGCGGGCAACTTCGCGGATCTCGTGCGCGGCATCATCCGCGACCCCGCGATGCTGAAGTACCTCGACAACGACGAGAACCGCCGCCGCAGCCCGAACGAGAACCTCGCGCGCGAGCTGATGGAACTCTTCACGCTCGGCGAGGGCAACGGCTACGGCGAGCGCGACATCAAGGAAGGCGCCCGCGCCCTGACGGGCCTCACCTTCCGCGACAACGACTTCGTCTTCAACCGCGACGAGCACGACCCGACCCCGAAGACGATCCTCGGACGGACGGGGAACTTCTCGGGCGACGAGTTCGTCTCGATCCTGCTTGAGCAGCCCGTCTCCTCGCGCTTCATCGCGTCGAAGCTCTACAAGCACTTCGTGAACGACGCGCCCACGCCGCCGAAGGACGCGGACGACGCGGTCGACCGCCTCGCGCGCGAGTTCCGCTCGAAGCGCTACGAGATCCGCCCCGTCCTGCGCATGCTCTTCCGCTCGCGGCACTTCTACGCCGCGGAGAACCGCCTCTCCGTCGTGAAGAGCCCCGTGCAGCTCATGGTGCAGGCGATCCGCAGCCTCGGCACGCCCGTCCGCGAGATGGGCGCGCTTATCCAGGCGGGCGACCTGATGGGCCAGCAGCTCTTCCAGCCGCCAAGCGTGAAGGGCTGGGACGGCGGCCGATCGTGGATCAACACGGCCACGATGTTCGTCCGCCAGAACATCGTCGTCTATCTCGTGACCGGCCGCCGCCCAGCAGCGTTCGACTGGAGCCCGTCGGAGCTGAGCTACGACACGAGCCCGCTGCTTTCGCACATCAGGAGCGGCGCAGGATCGGTCGACCCGCACGAGGCCGTGCGCGCGCTCGCCACCTTCGCGCTCGGCGGGCCGCCCGCGCCCGAGCGCCTCGCCGAACTCGACGACTTCCTCGGGGGTCTCGGCGGAACCGTGACCGAAGACCGCGTCAAGGCCATGCTCTGCCTGATCGGCGCGATGCCCGAGTACCAGCTGTGCTGAAGATCGACGAAGCCCTCCCCACCTGAGGACACCATGACGCACGAACCCTTCACGCGCCGTCTCTTCCTCGAGCGAAGCCTCGCGCTCGCCTCGCTCGCGGCCACCGTGCCCTGCTTCATCGAGCGGAGCGCGATGGGCATGCTCGGAAACCCGCTGCTTTCGTCAAACCCAGGTGTTCCCGACGAACGCATCCTCGTCGTCATCCAGCTCGGCGGCGGGAACGACGGCCTCAACACGGTCATCCCCTACGGCGCCGACGAGTACTACCGCGCGCGGCCGCAGCTCGGCGTCCGCGGCCCGGGCGCCGCGCCGCAGAACGGCCAGCAGGCCGCGCTCGAGCTCGCGAACGCGCAGGGAATCGGCCTCCATCCGAACCTCACGGGCCTGCGCGAGCTCTACGACAGCGGCGCGCTCTCGGTCGTCCAGGGCGTC
>JBIKTI010000278.1:0-4361 GCA_044348205.1 Phycisphaerales bacterium
TGGTCCGTCGAGACGGACCCAGCCGACATCGCTGCGAGCGGGATGGTCACAGCGATCAGCATGAAGAACGACAAGGACTCCGCGCGCGCGGTCGTCGACTTCATCAACCTGCTTCCGCTCGGGCTTCAGTCGCGCGACTTCAACGGCATGACCATCCTCTCCGACGAGTTCGCGCCCTTCGCCGTCGGCATCGGCGGCGGCGCGCTCGTGCTCGGGTCGGTTGAGCATGTCGAGCAGGCGCTCCGCGCAGTCGACGCGAAGGCGGGCGAGGGCCTCGCGGGCGAGGCGAACTTCAAGAAGGCGCTCGCCGACATGCCTGCGTCGCCCGTCGTCGCCATGGCGTGGTGGGACACCGTCCGCCAGCTCGAGTCGACGGCACGCACGATGGAGACCATGATGGATGGCCTCGGCGGGATGGTCGACTTCGAAGAGGAGGCGATCCCTGGCGTCGAGGTGAGCCTCGACGATGTGATGGGCTTCTGGAAGCTGATGTCGAACAAGGAGCTCGTGAAGCGCTGCTTCGGCGACTCCGTCCTCGACTTCAAGGCAAGCGACGCTGGCTTCACCACCTCGTACCGCATGCTGCCTGGCGCAGCGGAGTGATTCCGAGTCAGCGGCGCGCCGCGTGAAGCCATGCGATGGCTTCGGCAACCTGCGCGCGGCCGAGCGTGCTGAAATCGTCATGACGCGCGAGCGGGACGCTGAAGAAGCGTCCCGTTCGCGCTTTTTCAGCGATCGCGCGTGCCTCCGCGAGCGGTGTCACGGGGTCGTCCTCGCCCGCGACGACAGCGAGCGGGCAGCGGAGGAGCGCGGCGGCCTCGGCCGAGGACCGTTCCGCCACGCCAAGCGCGCCGAGCACGGAGATCGCGGGCCCGAGGAGCGGCCGACGCGGCATCGACCGAAGCTCGAGCCGCGCGCCGAGCGGGGTGCGGAGGCGCTCATACGGTGCAAGCGCCACGACGCCGACGGTGCGCGGCGCGAGCGCCTCACGCGAGGCGGCCGCGATCGCGATGGTGGCACCGAGCGAATGCCCGACGAGGAGGAGCGGCCCCGTTGTCGCCGCCTCGGCAAGAGTCTCGAGGAAGAGGTCCTCGTCTGCGCCGAGGCGCGTGCCGCGGCCGATGGCGTCGCCGTGGCCCGGGAGATCGGGGAGAAGCACCCGCCGCACATGCGGGAGGATCGGCCCGAGCCTCGCCAGCGCGTCGTAGCGCGATCGCGCGAACCCGTGGAGAACGATCGCCGTCGGTGCAGACGGGTCCTCGTCCCCAAGGTCGAAGACGGGGCATGATGCGCCGCGGAAGCCGTGGCTCCACTCGCGCACGGGGAGCCCCCAGGCGGCGGGGTCGGAGGGCGAGCCGCGCGAGAGCGCCCACGCGATCGTGCGCCGCTCGGGTCGAAGCGCCTCGCGGACGACGCCAGCGAGCGTGCCAGCGTAGACGAGCGCCGCCGACGAGCCGAGGAAGAGCGAGGCGCCCGCGATCGCCGAGGAATCCATGGGGCGGGAGGATACGCGTGCGTCCGGGTCCGCGCGGCGACTACTCCGCCTCGAACATGCGGCGGTTCGTGCCGCCATCGCCGACGGGAACCTCGAGGTGCGCCATGCACTTCGGGCAGCGACCCTCGTAGAAGAGGCCGTCTGGCGTCTTGTTGAGGCGGCCGTAGGCGAGGCAGCAGCGGAACCAGATCATCAGGAACGGCTTGCGCGGTCCCTTCTCTGGCGGCTGGGCACCGGCCGATTCCGCGCGGGCGGCAGGCTTCGCCGCCTCGGGTCGGCGGATTCCTGGAATGTCGACGATGTCGCGGGGTTCGCGCACGAAGAAATCGTCGGCATGCTTCAGCAAGCGACTTGAACAGATCTTCGATGACCAAGCGCGAACGCGGGCGGGGCGGCCCGCGGCGCGCTCAGCCTTCCTTCTTCGGAGCCACGGGAGCGGCAGGGGCCGTGGGCGCCGCGGGAGCCGTCGGGGCTTCAGGCGCCTTCGGGGCCGCAGGTGCGGCAGCCTTCACGAGTTGGTCTGCCTCGTCCTTCGTGACGGCCTCGACCTTCTCCATCACGATGTCCTGCGTCGGCCAGTCCGCCATGCCGTTGCGCTGGCCGCGCTGCGCGACCGCGATCGCGTCGACGACCTCCATGCCCGCGATCACCTTGCCAAAGACAGCGTAGCCCGCGCCATCGCGCGGCTGGTCGAGGAAGTCGTTGTCCTTCAGGTTGATGAAGAACTGCCCGGTTGCGCTGTCGGGCTGCCGGCCCAGTCGCGCCATGGCGAGCGTGCCGCGCTTGTTCGAAAGCCCGTTCTTCCACTCGTTGCGGATGCCCGCGCGGGTCGGCTTCTGCTTCGAATCGGTGCCGAAGCCGCCGCCCTGGACCATGAATCCAGGAATGACGCGGTGGAACACGGTGCCGTCGTAGAAGCCGTCCTTCGCGTAGGTGAGGAAGTTGTCGACGGAGATCGGCGCCTTGGCGCGGTCGAGCTCGACCACGATCGGGCCCTTGGTCGTGCGGATGATCGCGTACTCCGTCGCAGCCAGAGCGGGCGCCGCAGACTGCGCGGGCGCTGTGGGAACGGACTCGGGCGCTTCTTGCGCGAACGCGAGAGGTGCGGACAAGAGCGTGGCGGCGGCGAGAGAGGCGATCAGGCGCATGGTGGCTCCGTTCGTGGCGTGTGGCTGCGTCTCGCTGCGTTTCGGGCTGCTGCGGACGCGGGGCGGGATGATAGCCGAAGCCGCGGCTCTGCAACCACGGAAGCGGCTGCGCGTACGGGTCGACTCGCATAGCATCGCCGCTCTCGACCACGCGGTCACGGAAGGCCTCCGCACCATGGCGCACGCAGCAAACGCACCCGACACCTCTCGCGAGCAGGGCTCGACCTCAGACGACGCGGATCCCGCGTTCCGCCGCTCCGACGACCTTGCGCCCTGGTGGCGCCGCGGCATGGTTGGCTGGCTGCTCGATCTCTTCTCAAGCGTCAAGCTGGGCATCTGGCTGATGGCGCTCTTGTTCATCTACTCGTCGATCGGTTCCGCGGGCATCGTCTACCCCGAGACATGGAACATCTTCAAGGCGGAGAACTGGGCGCACGACCAGATCCGTCAGTGGCGCGGCCTCGAGATGACCGAGTTCGAGTGGTTCCACTGGTGGCCGTTCGACCTGATGATGATCCTGCTTTCGATCAACCTGGTCGTCACCACGCTGCGCCGCATTCCGTTCAAGCCCATCAACTACGGCGTGTGGATGATCCACTCGGGGATCATCGTGCTCATCATCGGCTCGCTCATCTACTTCGGCACCAAGGTCGAGGGCGACACGCCCATCGCGCGGCGCAAGGTGGTCGCGCGCTACGAGGCAGTCGGCGCAGACGGCGCGAAGCGCATGGAGACCATCGAGTTCCTCGCGACCCCGGGCGTGCGCGTCGAGCGCGGCAGTGGGGCGGAGCGCGTCCTCTTCGAGGTCACCTCGATCGACCCGGCGTGGGAGCTCCTCACGGGAGACGCCAAGGGGGAGCGCGCCTACAGCGTGAATGTCGCCGTCGACAAGGGCGGCAAGCGGTTCGTGAGGCAGATTCTCGCGGGCTACCCCGAGCTGACCGAGGACCTGATCTTCACGGCGGATCCGCAGCAGCCCCTCAAGCGGGCGGTGCGCGAGACGGGCAGCGCGATCTACGACGATTCGATCTCGCTCGAGCTCGACTACGAGCCGCAGCAGTGGTTCTACCTGCGCAACGAGCTGGTGAAGTCGTGGGCGCTCTATGTGCGCAAGCCGGGTGACACGCAGTGGGTCGAGCGGCCGATCCGCGGCATGCCGATGTACAACGACTATGTCGCCGAGCCGTCGATGGTCTTCCAGTCGGCGGGCGACACAGTGCTGCCTCGGTCGGGCCTCGATATCGCGGTTCCGGCGGAAAGCCCCGACGATCCCTTCGCGGATGTCGTCTTCGAGGTGAGCGGGTACCTCCGCTACGCGCTCCCGAGGAGCCGCTTCGTCGAGGGCGACGCAGCCGCGTCGCGGAACGCCGTCGCCTTCGTGACCGTCGCGAGCGAGGGCGGGCAGCGCGCCGACTACCGCTTGGTCGCTGCCGACCCCGAGCGCGCGTCCGCGGATGGCGGGCTCCTGCGCTTCGCCTCGATCACGGACGAGTCGCAGTTCGCGGCGTTCACGGCGCAGCCGACGATCGAGCTGCGCATCCCGTCGCAGGGCGTCGTCGTGCGCGAAGAGATCAAGGAGGTCGCATCGTCGAACCCCGATGCGCCGTTCGTCGAGATCAAGGGCACCGAGCGCGACGGCAAGGCCGCATACGCCTACCGCGTGATCACCGTGCGCGACCGGCTGCCCGTCGCGGGGCGCGAGGTGTCGCTTGCGATCC
>JBIKTI010000493.1:0-4349 GCA_044348205.1 Phycisphaerales bacterium
CGGCATCGCGGAGATGACCATCGATGAGCTGGGCGAACTGCACCCGCTCCGCGTCCGCCACCGCCGCGGCCATGTGCAGGGTGATGGTGCCTTCGCTGGCGTTGTGGCGCTGAAGCTGCACCGCCAGCGCCCGGCCAGCGGCCGCCTGGGCGGTGGCGAGGCTGCGGAACTCGGCGGCGTCGCGCCAGAGGTCTTGAAGCTGGAACACCCGGGTTTCGGCCAGGCTCACCACCAGGGTGGCGTGGATTTCATCGAGCCAGCCGCGCACCGCGTAGCTCACGAAGGGCGGCGGCAGGGCGGGGGAGGGGGGCCGTTCGCGGCCGCAGTGGCTGGGGAACACCAGCTGGCCGCGCTGGCGAAGGCAGATCCTGCGCTCCTGCAGCTGGCGCTCCAGCTCGGCCAGCAGCACCTGCTCCTCAGGCGCCTCCAGCCGCGGCTGGCCCTCGGCGAAGGGCAACTCAGCGGCGGCGATGGCGCCGACGGGCAGGGCGCCGAGCTGGGGTTCATCCTGCCGCAGGCGGCGCAGCACCGCCTGGCCGTAGACGCCGAGCCATTCGGGCTTGAGCAGCACGTAATCGCCGTAGTCAAGCTTCTTGAGCACGCCGGGGCCATCGAGCAGGCCGAGCACGGTCGTGAGGGCGGCGTCGTCGAGGCCGGGGGTGAGCACGCACTGGCGCAGGCGCTCACGTATCAGGCGATAGCGAAAACTGGTACGGGCTAAGTTTTCGATGTCGCCTTACACCTGGCGGCCAGGTGGGCTGCATGATCGTGCCAGCAGTAAGCGTGGCCTGATGGTCGCAGGTGCAGCACAGATAACGCTTGAGCCGTCGCCCGTAAACTAGGCCATACTCATGGCCGTCGCAGCGTGGGCAGCGGAACCCATCAGGCCAGCAAGCCTTCTCCAAAGCCGCCTCACATTGCTCGTCAGTGCCGTAGCACCGCAGGAACTTACGCAAGGAGAGGCATTTCTGGAACTGGATCGCGTTGCGGGCCATGCCTTGAGTGGCATCTGTGTACCAACCCACGCCACTGGTTAGCCAAGGACGGAGCGGACTGGGTAATCAATATAGATGATGTGCAACTGTTTTCCTGCAAGAAAAGGGCAGACATCGAATGGTCGAGGATACCAGGAACAATTCATGCTTAGACTTTTCACTACCGTCCAAGCGGTATACAGCTAAGACGCCTATCAATCCCTCCGCGATGATCCGAAGAATCATTATCAATGAGAACGAAGAGATGTCCACTTTTACTGCTTGTCTTAGGTTTTTGGTATGACTCAACCAATGCGGGCGACTCATGAAACCACCGCCTTCCGCTCGGCAGATCGGACAAGGGATTCTTGGAGATGATCTACTTCCTAGCAGATATAAAGTCTAATTCCGAAAATCCGATAGGGCAATCTCCCCCACCTAAAAACAACCATATACTTGGATCTGACAATAAAGCAACGGTACTACATATGGCCCGGTCAATCCACAGTGCCCCAAGGAGACAAGAAACATAAAAGGCCTTGTTTGGATGTCATCCGCAGCTCATTCAGCCAACAGTTTAAACAATCCACCAACGTCCGAACAGACCGCCAGCTACACCAGTATTTTGAGTGCTTGAACAAGGAGAATGCGATTACAGCAAAGTCTAATTCGCAATCCAGAACCATCTCCTTTGCCACAGGAGCACGTGCAAGTTATCAATGTTGACAACCATTAGAACCAATGCTAGAATTCTTAAGTTTATACTCGTTGCCATGGACAACACGCCAGAATTAAGGGAGATATATAGCAAGTTTATGGCCAATAACCAGAACTTAGCGAGGACTAGAAATCGAAATATCGACTTCCAATTTGACATCGAAAAGATTTACGTTGAAACCAAGATTAGATATAGCGGCAAGCCTCCGGTTGCCAATGGCATTTTAAGCAGCGCAAGAGTTCAAGGCATTAAAGCAATAAAAGACAACAGGAAACTCATTGTGCGAGGAAGACCTGGCTCAGGAAAGTCGACTTTTCTAAACCACCTATTCTTCTGCCCGAAGATTTTTGCAGAGTTAAATCATTTTCCAATTTTAATCCGACTCAAAGATTTCAGTCACAGCTTAAGGGCACAAAAGCCAGTACGACCCGCGCCACAAACGGCTCTAGAAGCCTATATTCAAGACTTACTATATAATCACGGGATTGGACAGGAAATAGTATTAAGGATAATCAAGGAAGGCATGGCGCTAATTCTGCTTGATGGGATGGATGAGATGGCACGTCAAGATGTTGGCGAGATTGCAAGCTTTGTCGGCAAGTTTAGTCGTAATCGCTTTGTGATTAGCTGCAGAAGCGCCTCCGTCCAATTAAACCTAACAGAGTTTGTTGAGGTTCAGATTACTGATTTTGATTACAAGCAAGCCGGCGAGTTTGTTGACCACTTTATTAGAGTTAGTTCTCAGCCGCCTAGCGAGGATGCATCTGTTACATTGTCTTCACAAGCTATCGATCAGATTCGTCAGCTAATCGCTCATATGGACGAAAAACAAAGTTATCCGCAGGCTGGCACCAAGCGAAGAGCGAGGGAGGAGTGGATTGAAAAGTTTGCCCAAACTCCGTTGCTACTCACGATGCTTTGCAATGTAATCATGAGAAGTAACCGAGTCCCCATGGGCCTCCTTGATCTATACGAGCAATCAGTAGATCTTCTGTTTTCAGGATGGGACAATGATCGGAGTATAACTAGAGACTTCCCAGAGAGATTTATGCCTGACTCAAGAAAAGATTTCTTGGCTAAGGTTGCCTATGAACTTCACTCAGCAGAGCAGGCAACAATTTCCAAGCAGGAGATCCTATCCATTGTGGCTCCAGAATATCGGGAGGATCAAGCAATTGAGGAGATCTTGCGATATATAGAAGAGTCTAGTGGAATATTTCACACAAGCAGCAAAGATATATACACGTTTCGGCACAATACATGGCAAGAGTTTTTTGCTGCACACTACATCACGAGCTCAATACAGAGAACAGGACTTAGGTCTCAGCTCCAAGAAGAGAGAATTACAGATCCCTTCTGGCGGGAGGTTTATAGCTTAGTCGCTGAGTCGTTTTGCAAGGAAGGAGCCCAAAGAGATCATATTCTTGAATACCTCAGAGAGATCGTTAGATGCATCCATGGTATTCTAGCTAGTGACGATAGACTTGTTCGCTTTATAGAGCACATAAATAATACTGTTGCCAAGTTTAGTCTTCGAAATAAAAAGTTTCTAGGAGCTGATAAAGCCAAACTAATTCGTGCTGCACTAAGGGTGTTCTTGTTTGATCCTGATTACCGACATGATCCCACAAGAACCCTATTGCTTGAACTGGACAAGTCGTTCGGCAACGTTCTTGTTGCATCAAGTTTCATAATCCGGTTGTTTTGTGACGAGAGCGGACGCGATTTAAGCATTCTAGATGCGATAGAGATTGTACAGAAGGAACCAAGGGTTGAGCGTGCCATCAATGCTGACCAAGCACTTGAGATCATTTACGAATATGTCAAGCAGAAGAATTACAGAGTAAAGATACCGGCATCAAAGTCAAAGGAATCCATTTTGAAGATTCGTGAACAGAACATAGAAACCACCCTTGAGGAAATTTATATGAATGACAGCTTGTGTGCTACCGAAAAAGCCGAAAGGTGCAGGCATCTATGCCACAAACACTTAATGCTTGCAGAAAGTTACAAGCTCAGACAAGATGATATTGGCCAAATTGAACAGAGTTTCTCGTATGAAAAGCTCTATGCCTCCACTGTATTACTTGCCAGATCTATTAATATTCTCGAAAGATCAGATTTCGCTCCGCTGCCCCTCGACATAAGGGAAGCCATAATGTCATTACCCGATAATCTGAATAGGCACTTGAAGGGCCTTAGTGCATATTAAGTAAATATGCAGGCTATCATTGCAATCTGTAGGCCAGCCTAGGTTCCCCAACAAATGACTTACTCGGCTATCAAACAAGAGCAGATGAGAACAAGATAGAGATACGCATAACAACGACATTTCACCCATAAAGGTAAAGGGTGAAGAGGTATCTAGGTGTTGATGTATCTGCCTAGGTTAGATCACGATTTACCGAGAGGCCCTAGAAAGGCATCTGGATAAGTATTATCGCTATGCAAGCAAATATAGATATATGCCTCGGCATACATAAAGCCAACGCCTCTAGAGTGTGGAAATTCTTAATACTACCGCTGTGCTGTGCTTAAAGCGTAGACAATCATAAGTATTCATATGCTGCTGCCCATTGAACAAAAACATTGCTTCCATATAGAGGACTGCATCGGCTAAACTAGAGCAAGGACACAGAACAGGTCGTCTCAATTGG
>JBIKTI010000032.1:0-12561 GCA_044348205.1 Phycisphaerales bacterium
TGCAGGACCCGGCGAGATCGACGATCTCCGTGAGTCCCGTGCTGTCGAAGGCGTTCGTGCCGAGCACCGCCACGGTGGCGCTTGAACAGCCGAACCCGGGAGGGTCGACAGGCTGAATCGTCAGCACGCCGCTCCCGATGAAGTCTGCGCCTGCTTCGCTCGATCCGATGCCGATGCGGTACTCGAAGCCCTCTATGAGCTCGATCGCCGGGAAGAAGGTTCCTTCGGCCAAGCCGATCGTGCAGGCGATCTGCGACGAAGGAGTGCAGTCAGACTGCAGCGACAGCACCGTGGGGGTGCCGTCGATCTCGTTCGAAGCGACCTTGATCCGATAGGCGCGCGACTCGCTTGGCGTGAACGAGAAGTACGAGGTGTTGTTGGACGCGATGGCGCATGCGCTCTGATCGGCCGGGATCACGCAACCGGTGGCCGATCCGACGAACGGGGTGTTGCCGACGGCCACGACAAGCGCCTGCTCGCATGCGGGACAAGTCTGGGCTTCCGCGGCGGGGACCGCGGAAGCGAACCCGACAAGCAAGGGCAGCGCGACACGAAGGCAAAGCGGGATCGACATTTCATCTCCTAGCACCAGGACCCGCGCGCCCCGCCCCGCGTCGAGGCGATCGGTACATACGGCGGGTCGCCGCAGCGCTCGGAGCATACCTCGATCTAGGTTCTTTCAAAGAATTTTGGTGCCAAGTTCACGCTTTCTGCCCCCGACTCCCCATTTTGGGGGATTCCTCGTACCTCAGGCACGCGCATGGTTCAACGAGAAGGCGCCCCGTGCGGAGTGCACGGGGCGTCTGGGTTGCCGCTGAGGGCGCGGTCGGGCTCGGCCATAGGTCCAGCATCGGCGATGCCTCGCGGCGAGGCCGAGCAGCGCCAACGGGCCCAGCGCGGGGATCCCAGGCGGGTTGATGGCGGCGCGCGCGAAGCCCGGGCTCGACAGACACGGCGCCGACCTTCGACTTTCGGAAGGCCTCCGCGAATGCCGTCTCGAGCGCGGCGGCGCTGACGATGCCCTTCATCAAGCGTGGATCGTGCTCGTCGTTCGGACGCACGACGAGGCCGTGCTCGGGAAACCCGGCCCGCGCTGCAAGGGCAGCGAGCTCGTCCAGCGTGCGGTCGGTGGCGTGCAGGCGGCGACCCGATGCGCCCGCACGGCCGATGACCTCGGTGCCGCGGACGCGGTCGGTCGAGACGAGCGTCTCGATGTTTCACGAGCCAGGCCCGAGCGGACCCGGAACGAACGCGCCTTCGCCGCCAAGCCCGATCTCGGCGCCCGAGCGCTCGATCGCGATCTCGGCCTTGCGCCGCGCGGCCTCGAGCTGGGGGCCCGCACGATCGACTTCGCGCGTGAAGGTGCCGAGCGTGTCGGTGTCGAGACCTTCCGCGACGACGGGCTAAGCGCCAAGGCCTGACGCAAACAGCGGCGCGAGCACCCGCTCCTTCCCGTGCTGGGTGAGGAGCGCGATGCGCGCGCCGCGATAAGGTTGTTCAGCCGAGAGGACTCGCCCATCGTGGGCGAGACGACAGCAGCGCGCAATCAGCGACGACGGCGGCGGGCGCCGAGCGCGCCGAAGCCGAGCAGCGCGAGTGCGCCCGGCGACGGGACCACGCCCATCGTGACGCCGACATCGTCGAGGAAGGTCGTTCGATCGTCCACGCCGGTGATGTTGCCGTTGGCGTCGTAGTTGTAGGGGCTCAGGCTGTTGAAGCTGAGCGTGTAGGTCATGCCCGCCTGGAGGGTCACCGTCGCACCGAAGCGCTCGAACCAGGTCTGCTTGCCGGCGAGCGTCCACCAGCCGTCGCCCGCAGGGCTCGAGTACGAGTTGCCGCCCGCGACGATGCTGGTGTAGCTGCCGACATTCTGCACGCCGCCGAGCGCATCGGTCAGCGTGACCGAGTAGTTGTTCTCGCGGCCGAACCAGTCGTGCTCGCGCCACGACGCGCGGTTGGCGTCGAACCACGACACGGTGGCTGCGCCGCTCTCGGTCGCCGTGAAGCTCTGCGACATCGTCTGGCGGTCCTTGATGATGCCGAACACATCGCCCGACTTCGCCCACTTCCAACCCGCCGCGAAGTCCTCGGTGCGCGCGATCGCGCCGCCCGACCACGCGCCGTTGAAGTTGTCCTGCCACGAGCTCCAGCCCCAGTTCGAGCCGCCCCATGAGGCGCCCCACTTCGAGCCGTCGGTCTGCAGAGCGAATGGATTGTTCTGAAGCACCGCCTGGTTCTCGAAGCCGCCGTCGACGAGCAGGTTTGCGTCGGCGGACGCGACGATGGAACCGCAGAGCGCGAGAACGGAGAGGGAAACTCGGGTCGAGGGAAGCATGCGTGATCTCCAGTTGTGACAGACTGCCGGAAGTGGCAACACGATCGAGGCAAGCCACTCCAGTGCATGAAGCGGCCGCCGCGTTCTCTCGTGCGTTTCGGTGACTCTGCTCTCGAAGCGCAACAAGTCGCTCCGTCCTGTCACGGTTCATCCATGTCGCCGTCGATTGGGGCAGATCCCTGAGCGATCTCAGGTATCCGAGTGCCGACGCGAAGACTGATTGGCGCGAGTTCGAGAGGCGAACGCCCTATCGTGCGCGAGTTCTCGGCCTCAAGCTCGTCCTTGGGCCTGCCTCGCCGCGCCCACGGCCAGAGCGGTCGCACCGCACACGCCATCGAACGGATGGCGAGATCCCGTGCAGGGTCGTCGGGTGCGATTTCATCCGCGGACTTCCCAATCCGCGCCCAGAACGAAGGACCTGCGCAGAGGCCCTCCCAGCTTCGGCCGTGGATCTTGCACGCACCAGCGAAGGCGTCGCCGTCGAGCCGTCCGCGTCAAGTTCACCGCGACGGGATGTACTCGAGCGGCGCGTCTGTTCCGAGCGGGTAGCCGCTCCAGTACCACGCGAGGAGGAACACAGTCCAGAGGATGCCGAACACGAGCGAGTACGGAAGCATGAGCGAGATCAGGCTGCCGAGGCCGGCATCCTTGTTGTACTTCTGGAGCGCGACAAGGATGATCAGCAGATAGCTGTTGAGCGGCGTGATGATGTTCACCACGCTGTCGCCGATGCGGTAGGCGGCGGTGGTGAGTTCGGGGCTCATGCCGATCATCATGAACATCGGGATGAAGATCGGCGCGAGCACGCCGAACTTCGAGAGCATGCCGCTCATCGCGAAGTCGCCCGCGACGACGAGGAGGACGAACAGCACGATCAGGAGCGGGATCGGGAGGTCCGCCGACACGAGCAGCGACCCGCCCGCGTACGCGAGCATGCGGTCGAGTCCCGTGTACTGGAAGTAGTTGACGAACTGCCCCATGAAGAACGCGATCGCGAGGACGGGCACGATGGTACGGATGCCGTGGTAGATGCCGTCGATGAAGTCCTTCTGGGTCCGCAGTGCGCCGGTCACGAAGCCGAAGGCCATGCCGGGCAGCATGAAGACGAGGAGGATCATCGGGACGATGACCTGCGACCAGCGCTCGCCCTCGCGCTCGCCGGGAGCGGGCGTGTTGGTGGCGAGCATCGGCTGCCCGAGGCCGTGGAGGGGTGCGCCCTCGATGCGGACCGCGGCCGCGAACGCGCCGAGCACCACCACCGCAACCGCGGCGGCCGCCAGGAGCCCGCGCTTCTCGTCGGGCTTCAGCGCCAGTTCAGCGAGCGACGGCGCCTCGTCGTAACCCGCGCCCGGCGCGAGCCGCTTGAGCCGCGGCTCGACGATCCGGTCGGTGACGAACCAGCCCGCGAGCATGATGAGCACGCTGCTGAGCGACTTGAAGTAGAGGTTGTGGGTGGGGTCGACCGCGTGGTACGAGGGGTCGATGATGTGGGCGGACGAGGTGGCCACGCCCGCGAGGAAGCCGTCGGCAGCAGTCGGGAAGATGCCGCCGCCGAAGCCGCCCGCGACGCCCGCGAATGCGGCGGCGAGGCCTGCGATCGGCGGACGGTTGACGGCGAGGTAGAGCGCCGCCGCGAGCGGCGGAAGGATGATGTAGCCCGCGTCCGACGCGACCGAGGAGTTCGCGCCGATGAGCACGATCATCGGGGTCAGGAACTTGCGCGGCGTGATCATCGCGAGGCCGCGCATCAGCGCCGAGAACATGCCGAACTTCTCGGCGAGGCCGATCCCGAGCATCGAGACGAACACAAGCCCGAGCGCCGGGAGCCCTGTGAAGTTCCGCACCATCGACGAGAGCATCCAGTAGACGCCGTCGCTCGTCAGCAGGCTGCGCGGCTCGAGGTAGACGGGGTTCCCGTCCTTGTCCGTCTGCCCGACGAGCACGACTTCGGGCTTGCCGCGCGCGTCGAGCTTCGGCACGAGCACCGCGGCCCCCTTCTCATCGACCATCGGCGTGCCGGATGCGTCGATGCGCTGCAGGAGATCGACCTTGGGCGTCACGGGCTGGATGCGCCAGCCCGCGGCGGTGCCGATCGATGCCGTCACGACGACGATGAGGGCAAGGATCGCGAAGATCAGCGCGGGCTCGGGAAGCGCGTTGCCGATCCGCTCGATGCGGTCGAGGACGGTCTTGCGCGGGGCGTCGGGTCGTGGGTTGTTCGGCATGCTGGAGTTCCGCTGTCGGCCGTGCGCCGGGCGAGAGGAAAGGTATCGAGTGCGCCTCGAGGGCGCGAACACGCCCGCGTGGGCCCCTGGCTCGCCGACAGAGGCGGCATGGATCCCCGATGTCATGTCAGCGCTGTCGTTCGCGCTCGACATCATCGAGGGCCGACCGCAGCTCTATCGTCGGGATGCACCTCGGGCACTCGATCGACCTCGATTGCCGCGGCATCCCGCCGTTGTTCCATCCCCCACACGCCACTCGGCCGTTCGAGCAGGGCGTCGAGTGCGTGCCCCGTCGTCTGCGACGAGGACAGCCCGGTCGAGTTCGACCTCAGGACCACGGAGTGCCCCTCGCGACCAGGCGCTCGCCCGGGGCCAGGCTTCCAAGTCGCTCCTCGCGAAGTCGGGCTTCGTGCGGCGCAGGATCGCTGCGCGGCGAACGCTGCCCGAGGCGTCGCGGGCCACCTGATCGGGTGGCTGCCACCATGGGAGCTCCCAGACGCGCGCGGCGCCGCACGCGGCGCGCGGCAGACGGGTTACGATCAAGGCTGGTCGAGAGGTTCCTTCCCGCGAGAAGCCGCATGGTTCCAGTGGTCCTCAGCCTCAGTTGCCCGAAACTCCGCGCCGTGAAGGCCGACATGGCGCTGATGCAGCGCTGGGAAGTGCTTCGCCGCTCCGCGGAGCCGATGACGGTCCACGAGCTCGCGGAGGCCTGCGGCGTCTCGGACGCGGTCGCGCAGCATTCGCTCGATGCGCTTGCAGATGCCGGGCTTGTCGTTCGCCTGAGGGCGAGCTTGCGTCGCCGCGGAATCGCCTACAGGTCCATCTCGGAACGCGTGATCGTGCAGTGGGATGCCGAGTCGGACGCGGATCTGGCGGCGCTGCTGCAGAACAGACAGGCGATCCGTGCGCTCAGCAGGAGCATCATCGACAGGAACGACACGGCGGAGATGCGCGGCATGCCCGGGCTGTCGAAGTTCCGCGGGCACCAGTCGTTCATGCTGACCCGTGCGGAGTCGGAGGCGATGGCACAGGCGCTGCGGAATGCGTGGGAGACGATCACCCGCATCGAGGCGGAGGCGCGCAAGCGCGGCCTTGCTCCGAGCAAGGGTCGAGGCGCCTCTTTGGCGAAGGCAGGGGCGGCAGAGACCGTGCCCTACCATGTCGCGCTCGAGTTCAGGCCGCTGAAGGCGACCGAGCTCCCCATCCCCGACATCGGGGCTTGGGAGAAGAAGGCGCTTGCCCGGGAACTCGCGTACCTCTCGAGCGTGCCCGGTGCGGTCCTCACCCAGCGCGAGCTTGAGGTCGCGAAGCGCCTCGCTGCGGGCGAGTCGCGCCCGCAGGTCGCGCAGGCGCTCGGCGTGAGCGTGAACACGATCGCATCGGCGACCAAGCGGATCTACGCGAAACTCGGCGTGCGGAACCGCGCCGAGTTTGCGACGCGCATGAAGGAGCATTCGTGAGATGAGGAGCGCGCGCCCTTCGTCGCCCGCATGAAGGATCTCTGACGCGGGCGATATGATCGCCCCGTGCCGACGACCGCCTTCGCCTTCGCCTTCGCCCTGCTTCTCTCGCCTCCATCCGATGCGGCCCAGCGGCCCGATTCCGCGACCGGAGGCGCTGCACCGCTCGGAATGTCGTGGATCGCGGGGGGCGAGTTCACGATGGGGACCGACGACCCGCGCTCGTTTCCGAACGAACGCCCCGCCCATCGCGTGAAGGTCGACGGCTTCTGGATGGACGAGACCGCAGTCACGAACGCGCAGTTCCGCGCGTTCGTCGGGGCGACGGGCTATGTCACGGTCGCGGAGCGCGCAGTCGACTGGGAGGAGCTGAAGAAGCAGGTTCCCGAGGGGACTCCCAAGCCGCCCGACGAGATGCTGGCGCCAGGGTCGCTTGTCTTCACGCCGCCCGACCACGCGGTCGACCTGCGCGACATGTCGGCATGGTGGACCTGGACCTCGGGCGCGAACTGGCGGCATCCACAGGGCCCGCGCTCGTCGATCGAGGGGAAGGACGCGCTCCCCGTGGTGCATGTCGCATGGGAGGACGCGGCCGCCTACGCGGCGTGGGCGGGCAAGCGGCTTCCGACCGAGGCGGAGTGGGAGTTCGCGGCGCGCGGCGGCAACGACACGCGCTACCCGTGGGGCGACGACTTCATTCCGAAGGACGGGCCGCACGCGGGGAAGCACATGGCCAACACCTTCACGGGCGTCTTCCCGCATCGGAACACGCTGGAAGACGGTTTCGCGCTCGTCGCGCCCGTCAAGAGCTTCCCGCCGAACGCCTACGGGCTCTACGAAATGGTCGGCAATGTGTGGAGCTGGACCGCCGATCTCTACCGCTCCGATGCGCATGAGGAGCGGAGGAAGGCCGCGGCAGAGTCGCCCACGGGCTGCTGCATCAACCCACGAGGCCCTGCGACGAGCCACGACCCGACTCGACCCGTGCCGGGAACGCCCGAGCGCGTCACGAAGGGCGGGTCGTATCTCTGCAACCCGAGCTATTGCGAGAGCTACCGCGCGACGGCGCGGCGCGGCATGCCGCCCGACACGGGCACGGAGCACATCGGGTTCCGCTGCGTCAAGGACGGGCCGACCCCGGGGCGGTCGGAGAAGGCCCCTCCTCAGGCGCAGGACGATCGATGAAGTGTGCGTGAAGAAGCCGCAGGCGGTCCACAGCGGACCCCGCGCGCGCTATATTTGCATCATGGCACAAATACGCAAGAGTGCTCCCGCAGCGTCCACGGCACGCACCCGCCGCGCGCGGCCCACGCGCGCCCGCCCGATGACCGCCCGGCAGGCCTTCGCCTGCGCGTCGCCCGTCGACGACCTCCTCGATCCAGCGCTCTTCAAGGCGCTCGGCGACCCGACGCGCGTCAAGCTCCTCTCCTGCATCATCAAGTGCGGCCGCCCCTGTTCGGTCGGAGAGATCGCGGCGTGCTGCGCCGTCGATCTCTCGGTCGTGTCTCGCCACCTCGCCGCGCTCGCGCGCGCGGGGCTCGCAGATGCCTCGAAGTCGGGCCGCGTCGTCCGCTATGCCGCGCGTCATGCCCAGCTCTGCCAGACGCTGCGCGCGCTCGCCGCAGCGGTCGAGGAGTGCGTGCCCGCGGGCCGCGCGTCGTGCGAAGGAGGCCGCTGTGGCTGCTGACCGAACGATGCGCATCCTCTTCCTCTGCACGGGGAACTCGTGCCGCAGCCAGATGGCGGAAGGCTGGGCGCGTGCGCTCAAGGGCGCCGAGATCGAGGCCCACTCCGCTGGCACGGACCCGCACGGGCTGAACAGGCTCGCCGTGCGCGCCATGGCAGAGACGGGCGTCGACATCTCGGGCCACGCATCGAAGCGCCCCGAGGAGATCGCGCTTCCGACGGGTGCACGCTTCGATGTCGTGGTCACGGTCTGCGGCAGCGCGGACGAGCGCTGCCCCGCGTTCCCAGGCGCGCGCATCGTGCATGTCGGCTTCGACGACCCGCCGCGACTTGCGAAGGACGCCGCGAACGACGACGAGGCCATGCCCCACTACCGCCGCGTGCGCGACGAGATCCGCTCGTTCATCGAGAGGCTGCCCGACGCAGTGGGCGGGCCGCGTCACTCCTGAGTTTCCTTCCCAGACTTCCCTCGCCAGACTTCGCTCCGAGACCAACATGACCAACATGCCGAACAACGCCGACAACGACTGCTGCTGCGGACCGAACGGCTGCACGCCAGTGACGACCGCACCGAAGAGCCAGACCTCCGAGCAGCGCGACGCGATCGAGACCCGCGAGACCGTCCGCGAGGGCTACGCCCGCATCGCGGAGTCGGGCGTCTGGTCGGGTGCTGCTCCAGCGGCGGCGTCCTCTGCGTCCGACCCCTGCTGCGCGGGCGGCGGATGCTGCGGCCCCTCGAATTGGACGCCAGAGCAACTCGCGCAGGCGATCGGCTATTCGAAGGGCGAGCTTGCCATCGCGCCCGAAGGCGCCAACATGGGGCTTTCCTGCGGAAACCCCACGGCCATCGCGTCGCTCAAGGAAGGCGAGACCGTGCTCGACCTCGGCGCGGGCGGCGGCTTCGACTGCTTCATCGCAGGCGCGAAGGTCGGCGCCACGGGGCGCGTGATCGGCGTCGACATGACCCCCGAGATGGTGGCGAAGGCGCGGCGCAACATCGCGTCGTACGCGCGCGAGAGCGGGCTTTCCAATGTCGAGTTCCGCCTCGGCGAGATCGAGAGCCTGCCCGTCGCCGACGCAAGCGTCGATGTCGTGATCTCGAACTGCGTGCTCAACCTCTCGACGGACAAGCCGCGCGTGTGGCGGGAGATCGCGCGGGTCCTGAAGCCTGGTGGCCGCGTCGCGGTGTCCGATCTCGCGCTTCTCGCGGAGCTGCCCGCCTCTGTGCGCGCCGACCTCGAGGCGCTCGTCGGGTGCGTGTCGGGCGCCGTCACGGTCGAGGAGAACCGCGCGCATGCGGAGGCCGCGGGCCTGGGCGCGGTCCGGCTTGCGGCGAAGTCCTCGTACATCGACGCGCTGACAGACTGGAACGATCCGCTCTATCGGAGGATCGCTGACGCGTTGCCCGCGGGCCGCACTCCGAGCGAGTTCGTCACGAGCCTCGACATCACGGCGGTGAAGCCGTGAACGCGGACGCCGCCTGCTGCGCGCCCGATGCGCCGCGACGACTCTCGTTCCTCGACCGCTACCTCACGCTCTGGATCTTCCTCGCCATGGGCGCGGGCGTGCTCCTCGGGCGTCTCGTGCCCGAGATGCGCGGCCTCGCGGACTCCGTCACCGTGGGCACGACCAACATCCCGATCGCGATCGGCCTCGTCCTGATGATGTTCCCGCCGCTCGCGAAGGTGCGCTACGAGGAGCTTCCGCGCGTCTTCCGCGATTGGCGCATCCTCGCGATCTCGCTCGTCCAGAACTGGGTCGTCGGGCCGATCCTCATGTTCGCGCTGGCGGCGATCTTCCTGCACGACAAGCCAGAGTACATGCTCGGCGTCGTCATGGTCGGCCTCGCGCGCTGCATCGCCATGGTGCTCGTCTGGAACGACCTCGCGCGCGGAAGCGCCGAGTACGCGGCGGGCCTCGTCGCGTTCAACAGCATCTTCCAGGTGCTCTTCTTCGGGGCCTACGCCTGGATCTTCATGACCTGGCTGCCACCCCTCGTCGGGATAGAGGGCGTCGTCGTCGATGTCGGCATCGGCGAGATCTTCGCGAGCGTCGCCATCTACCTCGGCATTCCCTTCGCGGCGGGCTTCCTCGTGCGCGCCCTGCTGCGGCGGCTCCGCGGCGACGCGTGGTACACGGAGCGATTCCTCCCGCGGATCGCACCGATCACGCTGGTGGCGCTCCTCTTCACGATCGTCGTGATGTTCAGCCTGCAGGGCGACCGCATCGTGTCCGCGCCGCTCGACATCGTGCGCATCGCGGTGCCGCTCGCGATCTACTTCGTCGTGATGTTCTTCGCGTCCTACTTCATGGCGCGTCGGGTGGGCGCGGAGTACGAACGCGCTGCCACGCTGGCCTTCACGGCGAGCGGAAACAACTTCGAGCTTGCGATCGCGGTCGCCATCTCGGTGTTCGGGATCGCGTCGGGCACGGCCTTCGCGACGGTCGTCGGACCCCTCGTGGAAGTGCCTGTCCTCATCCTCCTGGTCGGGGCGTCGCTGCGGCTCCTGCGGCGCCAGGCGGCGCAGCCCTCCACCGCGGACGCGGCCTGACGGGGGCGCTCACGCGGCCGACGCAGCGGGCGGCACCATCAGTTCATCGCAGGAGAGGCTGCGCAGGAGATCGCCCGCGACCGACACGATGAAGGCCTGGGAGGGGCCCGAGGCGCCGCGCCCTAGGGCGATCAGGTCCGCGGACATCTCCGCCGCGAAGGCTGTGACCTCCGAGACTGCTGTGCGATCGCGTGCGACGCACTCGACACAAGCCGTCGCCGGCAGCTTCTGGCGAAGATGCTCCGCCTCATGGGTCAGCCCATCCCGGACGGCACGCATCGTGCGCCCCTCTCGTACGCCGACGCGCGCTCAGAAAGGAGCGTCTTGACTCGCCCACCTCGCACGGTGCCTCCCGCTTCACTCCTACCTGTTGCCGACGACATGCGTCCGCTCCTCTCGGTGTGGTCGATCCGAGCGGGCGCATCACGCCGTGCGATGGACCGCCGCGAGCGTGGCCCCACCCCCCGCGCGTGATCTCACCCGCCCGCCGTCCGTGGCACGATCAGCCGCGCATCGACGAGGTTCGTCTCGGACACGGCGCCATCGCGGAAGGCGACCGCGTTGCCGATCGTGGTCGAGGCGATCGCCGCGCACGCCTCTCGCGTCAGAAACGCCTGATGCGCCGTGATGAGCACGTTGGGGAAGGTCATGAGCCGCACGAACACATCGTCCTGGATGACCGTCTCCGAGAGGTCGCGGAAGAAGAGATCTCCCTCCTCCTCGTAGACATCGAGGCCGACGGAGCCGACATGGCCGCGCTTCAGCGCGTCGATCAGGGCGCGCGTGTCGATGACGGCGCCGCGGCTCGTGTTGATGATCATGACCCCCTTGCGCATGGCCGCGAGCGCGTCGCGGCCGATGAGGTGGCGCGTCGCAGGCGTCAGCGGGCAATGCAGCGAGACGATGTCGCTTTCGCGGAGAAGTTCGTCCATGCCGACGAACGGAACGCCGAGCGCGAGGCAGCCCTCGCTCGGCCTCGGGTCGTGCGCGAGCACCCGGCAGCCGAAGCCGAGCAGGATGCGGCACGCGACCTCGCCGATCTGCCCCGCTCCGACGATGCCGACGGTCTTCCCGTGCATGTCGAAGCCCATGAGGCCGTCGAGCGAGAAGTCCTGCTCACGCACCCTGTTGAAGGCGCGATGGAACTTGCGGTTGAGGGCGAGCATGAGCCCGACGGCGTGCTCGGCGACGGAGTGGGGCGAGTAGGCGGGAACGCGCGCAACCGTCAGCCCGAGGCGCGCGGCGGCCGCGATGTCAACATGGTTGAAGCCAGCGCAGCGAAGGGCGAGGAGCCGCGTGCCACCGTCGGCGAGTATGCGCAGCGAGGCCTCGGACGCGTCGTCTCCCACGAAGATGGAGACGGCTTCGCACCCGCTCGCCAAGGGCGCGGTGAGGGGCGTCAGCGCGACGGGGATCGGCAGGAGCCCGACGCCCGTTCCCTGCGTGGCCTGCTCGAGGAACGGGGCTTCAAAGGTGCGATGTGAATAGACGGCGAGCTTCATCGGTCGGGTTCTCCGCGGCGGAGCGTAGCGGCGGCGCTGAGCGTCAGGCGAACGCCCCATCGGATGCTGAAAGTGGAAATTTTCCCCGATCTTCTGATAGATCCGGCGGTTCTTCGCGGACACTTCCGTCCTTGGAGGTTTCCACCATGAAGAACCGACCGATTTCGCGCTGGCTCGTGTCCATCGCAGGGGCGTTCGTCGCGCCTCTTTCCGCAATCGTTCCGACCGCAGCAGTTCCGGTCTTCATCGCCACCCTGCCCGCCGTCTCCTCCGCCGAGGCACAGGTGGTGCCGCACCTCTTCGAGGAGATTCCAGGGGAGCGCCAGTTCAGCGGCATCCTGATCGCGCGCCCGCTCCAGCCCGCGAAGGCCGCGGAGCGCGGTCTCGGCGAGGCCGCCTACGCGCGCGCCACCGCGCAGGCCGAACGCGACCTGCGCGCGCTCGGAATCACGCGGCACTTTCCCGAGGTCGACGAGTATCTCGTCAAGGTGCCCGCGGGCGAGACGGAGAACCAGGTGATCGCGCGCCTCATGGCGACGGGCAACTTCGAGTATGTCGAGCCAGACTGGATCGTCTTCCCCGTCGCCTGCCCGAATGACTCGCAGTTCAGCCAGCAGTGGCATCACGCCGCGAACCGCCTCGGTTCGTGCGCGGCCTGGGACCTCGAGACGGGCTCGCCCAACATCGTGATCGCCATCTGCGACACGGGCATCCTCGCCACGCACCAGGATCTCCTCCTCCACAAGCGCGAGGGCTTCAATGTGCCCGCGCAGAAGTGGGAGAGCCAGGGCGGAGCGATCA
>JBIKTI010000279.1:0-4301 GCA_044348205.1 Phycisphaerales bacterium
CGCGGAACGGGTGGTATCAGCCTTCTGAAGACTCACGGGCGCCGCGCGTCGAACGCGCGGTCGAACACCGTGACCCCCTCAAGCGACGAGAGTTCGCGCGCAAGCGCATCCATCAGGAGCCGCTCGCGCGAGAGCCGCAGGTAGCGCTCGCACTCGGCGCGCGCAGCGGTTGGGTCCGTGCCGTCGCCCGCGCGCTCCTCGAGCACCTCGACCACGAAGAAGCGCGCACCGTCGAGGACGGGTTCCGACACGGCGCCGACCGCGGTCGCGTAGATCGCGGCGCGCAGGCTCTCTGGATAGCTCGGGTCGCGCCGCGCGATCGGCGAAAGCAGCCCGCCGCGTGCAGCGCTCTCGTCAAGCGAGCGCTCGACCACGAGGCGCGCGAATTCGCCAGCGCGTCCGCCCGCCGCCAGATCCGCGCGGAAGCGCTCCGCCTCCGCGAGCGATGCGAGCACCGCGACGCGCGCCACGCGCTTCGGCCCATGGCGCATGTCGTAGATGCTCGCGATTCCCGCGTCGTCGATCTCGACCGAGCGCTCGACGAGCGCGCGAAGCCCAGCATTGCGCCGGAGGAGTGCCTCGAAGCGCGTTGGCCCGAGCCCCTGGCGTGCGCGAAGCTCCGCGACGAGGTCGAGCGCGCGCTCGCGATCTGCGCCGAGCGTCTCGAGCAGGAGCTCGCGCTCGCGGTCGACCGACGCTGCCGTCACCGACCGCCCCTCGGCTGCGAGGCGCCGAGCAAGTCGCGCGTCGAGCACCGCGTCGCGGAGAACCGCTGCGCCAGCTGCCTCGACGATGGGGCCGCGCAGCGCCTTCCACTCGATCGCGGCGCCGTCGACAATCGCGACGAGGTCGCCTCGGGTTGAGGCGCCTTCCTGCGGGCGCGCGGGCTCGGGCGGCGCGGACACATCGCCTTGCGCCGGCGCACGCGCCTCGCGGGCGGTTGCGCACGCGGAGAGCCCGCACGCGGCCACCGCGCACGCCGTGAGAAGCGACGCTCCGCAGCGGAGCGCCCGCAGGCGGCCGCCATCGTCGCGAGGGCTCGGTTCGTCGCATCGCGGTCTGGATCGCATGGCGAGAAAGGTAGCCGATCGACCGAGAGACGCGCGGATCCCGTGGCGCGCGCGTCGCGCGGCGCGCCCTTTGCGTATCTTCCCCCACGATGAGCGAGCCGTCCGCGATCCTCTGCCCGTACTGCGGACACAAGCAGCCGCTCGCGCCTGCGTGCAGGGAGTGTCGCGGCAGGTTCGACGCATGGAGCCTGCAGGCGACGCAGAACGACATGGGGCCGTGGTTCGTGCGCAACTCGGCGCGGCCGCACTTCGTGGGCTGCTCCTACGCAACGCTCCTCGCGCTCATCCGCGCGGGCGAGGTCGGGCGCGACACGGTCGTGCGCGGGCCGTCGACGCGGCAACTCTGGACGGTCGCCCGCCGCGCCGCCGGCCTCGCGCACCTCTTCGGCCGATGCCACGCGTGCCATGGGCCCGTGACGGCCGAGTCGCCCGTGTGCGGCGCGTGCGGCACGGAGCCGTTCGACGCAGCCGACCGCAACCACTTCGGGCTCGGGCCGATCGAGACGGTCGTTCCGCCCCAGTCGCAACCCGCTGATCCGCTCGGTCTCGTGAAGAGCGCTTTCGCAGCGGAGGGCGACTTCCTCTTCGTGCGCGTCGCGCCGTTGCTGCCGCCCGATCGCTCCGTCGTGCGAGTGCAGCCACCCGCACCCGCATCCGCATCTGTATCCGCGCCAGCGCCCGCAGCTGCACAGCCTCCCGCCGCGGAACAGCCGCATGCGGAGCGCGTGGGTTCTCCCGCGATCGATAGAGGGCTTTCCGAGCGCGTGCGCGACCTGACGCGGCTCAACCGCATGCTGCTGGTGACGACGATCGTCGTTTCCGCAAGTGCGCTCGTCCTCGGCGGGGCGTATGTCTTCCTGCGCGATGCACGCAACGGCGAGCTCGCCGAGGCGCGCGCGAACGCGATCGCGGAGGTGCGCGCAGAGTTCGAGCGCCAGGAGCCCGTCACGAAGTCGGGCGCTGCTGCGCTTCCATCGGAGCCTGACGCTCCGCCGACGACGGCGCGGCCTGCGGAGTCGCAGGGCCCGCGGCAGCCGCGATCTCCACGATGATCGATCCGTCTGCGGTGGGCATGGCGCGGTTCGCGCGCACGAACGCAGCGATCCAGCGCTCGGGTGCGAGCTGCGGGTTCAGCCAGCCGCTCGCCTGCCAGCGCGCGAGCATCGTCGGGTTGATCAGGACATGCGTGAACCCGAGCGCCGCGAGCCGCGGCCCCCAGGCCTCTGGCGTCCCTGGCGCGTCGTCCGCCACGCGGTCGAGCGCACCCCTGTCCCATACCGTGTTCCACGCGACGGGCCGCGCGAAGTAGAAGGGCGTCGCGTGGCCGACAGCGAGGACGCGCGCCTCCTTCGGCAGCGCGAAGTTGATGAAGTAGGCGGTCGGCGCCTGCGAGAGGATCGCTGCGCGCTCCTCGTTCGTCGTCGCGAGCGCCAGGTCGCGCGCGGCGACTTCGCCCGTCCTGAAGTTCGCGCCGCCGATGAACGCCGCTGGCGCTGCGAGCGGCGTGTCGGGCTGCGACGGGAAGACGCGCGCGGGCTCGCGCCAGTAGACGAGGAAGGGGAGCGGCACGAACGCGGCGAGGAGCACGGGCGCGACAACGGGCTGCGTGGCGCGCGCTGCGCGCAGCGCGAGGAACGCGACGCCGATGGCAAGCGGCACAGCGGTCGGAAGGAGGAAGCGGCTCTTGAGATGGGTGGCGAGCAGCCAGCCGACGAGCGCGATCGCGATCGCGACGAGCGCCGCGGTCGCCACCCTCCGCCGACGCGCATCGGACGCCAGTTCGAGCACAAGCCCGAGGAGCCCCGCGATCGGCAGCAGCCCCCATTGTGGGAACCATGGCTCACCCTTCGCGGGCGCAACGCCCGTGCCATGCGCGAGCCACTCCGACCAGAGCAACGAGACTCGCTCGAGGAGCGCGCCGCTGGGACCGTGCCCAGCCGCGAAGATGGCGAACTGTTCGTCCGTCCACGGGCCGTTTCCGAAGACGGCATGCGCGAAGGGGAACAGCGGGTTCCCGAATGCGACAGCGTTGCGGACGAGCCACGGCGAGAGCACCAGGAGCGCGACGACGACGACGAGCGGTGCCAGGCGCAGCACCCGCGCGCCCCGCGCGACCAAGACGATCGCAAGGAGCGGAAGCGCCATGAAGAGGAACGCCGTCGGCTTCGCGCCGACAGCGGCCGCAGCGAGGAGGGCGAGCGCGGCCGCGTGGCGCATGTCGAGCGGTCGCTGCACGCCTGCTGCGTCGCCTGCGCCAGATCCCGCGTCGCGCTCGGCGAGCAGCCACGCGCCTGCGAGGAAGAGGCACGGCACGAGGTCGTTGTAGGCGAGCGAGCCAGTCACCAGCGCCCACGGAAGCGAGAGGAGCGCGATTCCTGCGATCCAGCGCGCTGGTTCGCCCGCCACGCGCGCCGCAAGCTGCGCGGTGGCGGCGGCTGTCGCGAGCGCTGCGCACATCGCCCAGTACTGGCACGCGAGCGCGCCCTCGACGATGCTCCCGCGCATGAGGATGATCTGCATGAACGCCGCCTCGACGAACGAGGGAAGCGCCGAGTAGACATTCCCCTCGATGGGGCCGACGGCGGTGCCCGTCGTGATCCACTCCTTGGGAAGCTCGAGGTGATAGCTGACCGCGTCGTAGCCGCCGAACTCGCTCGACCAGAGCCACTCTGGCGCGCTCGCCGCGGCGGCCGCGTAGAGCGCAGCGAGCGCAGCAGCGAGCGCGGGCGCGACGGCGCCGCTCCACGCGCCCGTGTCCTGCGCCTCGCGCGCTTCGGCATCGACCGATTCGTCCCGAAGGATCCGCACGAGGAGGTAGAGGCCGACCGCGATCGGCAGCCAGGCGAAGACGCCGCCAGCAGCCGTGAGGAGGCCAAGCGAGCCAAGCGCGTGGGTGATCGAGAGCAGTGCGGCCGCGCCGAGCGGAAGTGTGGCCGCCACGCTCTTCCAGCGGCCGTGCGGGTCGCGCGCCTCGCGCTCCGAGCGCAGCCACCGCCGATCGGCCCACAGGCCGAGCCCCGCGGCACCGACCCACCAGAGGAGCGCGACGCCGCCGTTCTGGCCAAGCGACGCGAGCGCAGGGGCGAAGCGCGCGGCATCGCCGGGGATCGTCCAAGAGGTCACCACGGCAAGCGTGACGAGGAAGATGGCGGCGGGGAGGGCGACCCGCCTCAGGAGCGTGGGCATCGCGCGTAGTATCGGCCGTCGCCGCGAGCTCGCGGGAACACTGGG
>JBIKTI010000508.1:0-4297 GCA_044348205.1 Phycisphaerales bacterium
TAATATAAAAAATATAAGATTCACAAAAAGATTAGGTTCAATTTTAATGACCGCAAAAGTTGAAAGGGATGGCAAAGAGTATTACTTTTCAACAGATATGATAATTGCCGGTGGTTATAATATTCAAATAAGACATTTAAGGTATTTAGTAGATACTAATTTGCCAAACAGAAAAAATAACCCAGAATATGATGAAGTTAATAAAGAATATAAAAAATTAACTAAGATTGAAAAGTTAAAACAAGACATATTACGAGAAAATAATAGGTTATCTGGCTTTAAAAAAGATTTAGAGGTAAAACAAAAAAATGCAGAATTAACAGATCAGGAAATAGAAAAAATAAGTAGAGAAAAAGAACCCAGAAAATGGGAATTTGTTGATATGACTTGGGAACAAATTATTAAAAATGGTGCAGATAAAAACTTTGATTTTGACATTAATAAATTTATTGAAGAAAAAAAAGAATATAAAAAATCTATAATTGGGTTTTGGAAAAAATTTAATGCGGAAACATTTTATGTCTTAAATGCTATAAAATCACAACAAAAAATAATAGATACTCTGAAACAAAAGTTGTCAGAATTGGAAAAAACTGCCAATAATGAATTTTTGACGTTTAAAAATGGTGGCCAGACAGATACTCTCCTTGCCCCAAACGGAAAGCCGAGTAACATAGAATTTATGAAATGGTATGTTGATTGGTATAAAAATGTAAATAAAGAAATTAATATAACATTTTCATTTCCTAATAAACTACAACCATTTAAAGAAGAAAATGCAATTATTTTAGATTTATTTGAAAAAATAAAACAAGACGTAGATGCTAAACAATACTTAAATAAAATTATTGAAAAGGCTGATATTTATGGTGTTATAATTTATCTTGAACCTATGCCAAGATATAAATACTTTAGAAAAGACATCGAAAAACGGAAAAAAATATCAAAGAATTATTTAATTAGTTATTATCAAAAATTTGGTTTTGAACTAACGCCTGATGGTAATTATATGAAGCGTTTACCCAAAAAACCAGATATTAGGTATGACGATGGTGGCCAGACAGATACTCTCCTTGCTCCTAACGGAAAGCCGAGCAATTTAACACCGGAACAATGGCATTTAGTACGCACCCCTGAATTTAAGGCGTGGTTTGGGGATTGGGAAAATGACCCCGAAAATGCTTCAAAGGTAGTAGATGATAACAAAGAGCCAAAGGTATTATATCACGGGGCAAGGGCAGATTTTACAATTTTTTCAGATGAATATAATAAATTACCTTGGACAATAGGTGGGAAAGGTTTTTATTTCACATCATATTACAATGGTGCATTAGGTTATGGTAGGAGGGTAATTGGTGCATTCATAAAAGCAAAAAACATTAAAAAGTCAGATGAAAGCGAACACTCTTTCATAAATGCAAACGATTTAGATAGATTACTAAATCAAAAGTATGATGCAATTTATTTCGATGGTCAGTTTACAAATAGCAGAGGTGGTAGAAGTTGGCAGGAAGATGAATTAGTTGTTTTTAACCCCAACCAAATCAAACTTGCCGATGGCACAAACACGACTTTTGATGGCAATAACCCTGATATAAGGTATGACGATGGTGGCAAAATAAAAGATAGAAAACTTGTTGCACTTCATAATATTAGTTCATCCCAAGTAAAAGAAGCAGACAGATTAGGTGGCCTTGTAACCCCATCAATAGCAATTATAAAGTCAGGTGAAAGTTTTACCGATTTTGGAGATATAACTTTAATAGGCGATAAAACTCTTATTAACCCTGAAAATCAAAATGTAAATGTTTATGGTGGCGACATTTATTCACAAACAGTACCAAGAAAAGAATATTATGTAGATAAAAAAAGGCTTGAAAAGATAACAACAGAAATACTTAAAAAGGCTTACCAATATGCAAAAGAAACCTACAATAAATATAACATTAATACAATAGCAAGTGAATTAGAGGGTGATATTGGAAATTTTTCAGATTTTGCTAAAGAATTAAAACGACAACCAACGGATAAACTAATTGATATTTACTATAAAGATTTAAGATTAGCATACTTGGTAGATAAAAATATTCCTATTTCTATTCCGGTAAAGGAAATAAAATATTTTATAGGAAGAACTGAAATAAAACTAACGAAAGATGAAAAAAATAAGTTAAGGCCATTATTAGAACTTTATTCTGAAAATGAAAGGGGTAAAGTCAGTCTTTCTAATGAAGAAATAAAAAAGTTAGAATTAGACTTATATGACACTATACTTGAAATTGTAGTTAAATCAGACGACTACCAATCCTATGAAAAAAAATATATTGAAAACCCCGAATTAAAAGAATATGTTTTAAAACAACTGGATGAATATAAAAAAAGATATATCGGCATTAGGGGTGAGTATTTATTTTCACCATCAGTTTATGAATTAAGTAATGCAGTTTACGGACGTTATGAATTAGACAAGGATAAATTAAATAAAAATTTAGATAAGCTATTCGTTAATGAGGTAAAAAAAGACTACGAACAATGGCTTAAAGATTTTTTAAATCAATTTAGAGGTGCGACCTATTTTGAGTTAAATGGTGAAAAATATCCGTATGACCTAAATAACCTTGTTTCCGCAACAACCGGAAAATTAAGGGGAAAAGAAGATACTTTGGTATATGGTGTTAATAAGGCAAAGTCATTTGCAGTAAAGGAATTTAAGAACATAAAAGATATTAAAGAAAATTCTGATAGACTTATTTCCAAATCGGAAATGACTGAAATTGATAAAGAAATTAAAGACGAGTTTTTTCAAATTGGCGAACAATTAAAATACAGATACAGAGATCAATGGGATAAATTAAATAGTCTTAGTAAGGCATTGGCTATGTATTTTAAGGGAACTGGAGCAAGAACGTCATTACAAAAGAATGATTTTGTGGATATTGGCGAAGATGAAATAGATTTATTTACTGAATTTGCTAAAAAGCTAAAAAACTCACCTACCGACTATTTTGAAGCAAAAATAGGTAGGGCGGTTTCCATATCGGAGTTTAAATACGCAGTTGTTCCTAAAAAAACTGACACTTCGGTAATTGATATTTTGGAGAAAAACGGATTGGTCATTAAGTTTTATAAGGACGAAAATAATAGAATTGAAATAACCAATAAGATAATTAAAAAAGATAAATCAATACCTTTTAAAGATGGGGGTGAGTTAGGCGATGAAAACAAATTGATAGCATTACCGGACACTTACGCATCCGAAAATGCTCTTAAACGTGTTTTAGACGATCAGGGTTATAAATTAATAAATAAATATTCCGAAGCCGATTATGGTCTTAAAATACCAAAGGAGATAAATGTTATTGCAGAAGAAAAAAATGTATCTTTATCATACGCAAACGAACAATTAAGCAGAGGTATATCTACTGAACTGGAGCATACTGATTCGGAAGATATTGCCAAAATTATAGCACTTCATCACCTTGACGAAGATATAAACTATTACATAAATTTAGCAAAAGTTGAAAATATTGAAAAAATGAAAAATGGTGGAACTTTAAACTACGATTCAAAGGCCGTTAAAGACTATTTTGCACATAAAAGCGGTTCAGCCGGTGGCCTATTAGTAGGCAAAAGACATTCCGAAGGTGGAATTAAGGCAGTAAATAAAAGTACCGGTCAGCCTTTGGAAATGGAAGGTGGCGAAGTGGTAATAACCCGTGATGCGGTTTCCGATAATACAAAACGTGAATTTGAGGGCGAAATGCTTACCAACAAAGAAATATTATCAAAAATTAACCAGTCAGGCGGTGGAGTGGCAATATTTGAGGAAGGGGGTTGTCTGCCTTGTATGGGTAAAAAATACAATTATGGCGGTAAAACAATGACCGATTATGATATTGCAAAGGAAATGAGTAAGCAAGACGACCGCCAGTATCAATATAGTAAAATGTCGTCCGATTGCTACGAAAATGGTGGCACTATTGATGAAGAAAAGTTATCAGAATTTGAGGGTAATGTAATAAATATCCTTAATAATAATACCCAGAATTTCTGCGAAATACAAAGATCGGATGCCGGTAAATTGGATAATTTATTGACTAATGGGATGGTTTATATCACCCCTAAAGGGCATCGGGTATGCGAAATAAGACTTACGGAATATGGTTGTAATTATTTGAAAGGCGGTAAAATTGACCTAAATAAATATGCCAAAGGCGGTGGTGTAGATGATGAACTTAAAAATGCTTTAAAACAAGCAACTGGTTCATCTGTTTTTACAAAAGAATTTATTGATAAA
>JBIKTI010000033.1:0-12537 GCA_044348205.1 Phycisphaerales bacterium
GAGAGTCTATGATGGCCGAATGGCCAAAGGGCGCTCCATCGTCATCCACCCCGATCCCGTGCTTCGCCTCAAGGCGCGGCCTGTCGAACGGATCGACGCATCCGTGCTCGACCTCGTCGAGGACATGCGGCGGGTGATGGCGGAGCTCGAGGGCGCGGGGATCGCCGCACCGCAGCTTGGCGAGAGCGTGCGCATCTTCCTGACGAGCGCCCGCGAGGGCGAGCCCGAGCGCGTCTTCATCAACCCAGTGCTCGAGGCCGTGGGAAGCGTGGAGCCGTTTGAGGAGGGCTGCCTGAGCCTGCCCGACATCCGTGCGGAGATCCTGCGGCCGCGCGTCGCCAAGATCCGCGCCACTGCGCTCGACGGCGCTGAGTTCTCGCTCGAGAGCGATGGCTTCCCCGCGCGCGTCTGGCAGCACGAGTTCGACCACCTCGAAGGCGTCCTCATCATCGACCGCATGCGGCCGATCGACAAGCTCGCGAACCGCCGCGCCCTGCGTTCGCTCGAGCGGGCGGGTGGCTGAATGCGGGGTGCGCGGTGAGGCTCGTCTTCCTCGGCGCAGGCGCGTTCGGAATTCCATCGCTCGAGGCGCTCGCGCGCGAGCACGAGATCGCGCTCGTGGTGACGCAGCCTGATAGGCCCGCAGGGCGCGGCAAGGTGCTGACGCCGACGCCCATCGCCGCGCGCGCCGCTGAGCTCGGGCTGCGCGTCGTCAAGCCCGCCGATGTGAACGCACGCGAGGTGGTCGACGAGGTCCGCGGCGTTGGCGCAGACGCCTGGGTCGTCATCGCGTTCGGACAGAAGCTCTCGCGCGACCTCGTCGACGGAGTCTTCGCGATCAACCTCCACGGGTCCGTGCTGCCCGCCTATCGCGGCGCTGCGCCTATCCAGCGCGCCGTCATGGACGGCTGCCGCGAGACGGGCGTGAGCGTGATCGGAATCGCGGAGCGGATGGACGCGGGGCTCGTCTACGCGACGCGCGCACGGGCGATCGGGCCGACCGAGACCTCCGACGAGGTGCACGATGCGCTGTCGCTGCTCGGGCCGGAGGTGCTGTCGGCGGTGCTCGCCCAGCGCGCGACGGGCCGTGCCGAGGGCGTCCCTCAGGACGAGTCGCGCGCGACGCGGGCGCGCAAGCTCTCGAAGGCCGAGGCGACGGTCGACCTCGCCTCGCTCGACGCCGAGGTCGCGCGCGCGCGCATCAACGGGCTGAACGCCTGGCCAGGCTGCACGGTGCTCGTCGGGGAAGTCCCCGTGAAGCTCCTGCGCGTGGCTGCGTGCGGCGACGGGGCGGAGCGGCGGGGCGAGCCCGGGGAACTTGGCGCGGATGGCGTCGTGGCGATGCGCTCGGGGGCGATCCGTCTTCTCGAGGTGCAGCCTGTCGGCGGGAAGGCGATGTCTGTCGCCGCGTTCCTGAACGGTCGGCCCGCACTCGTGGGCGCCGTCGTGCGGCCGCTTCCGTCAGACAGAACCTAGGCGCGCTGGAGTCGAGTGGCCGCTGGCCGATCGCCGATAGAACGCGCGATGGCGATGGTGCAGCTCTTCTTCGATTTCGCGAGGGAGCTCGGGCGCGGGCTCGGGCGCGGCACTTCCGTCGCACCCGAGCCGCGGCGGATGCCCAAGCCCCCGCGCGGCGTCGACCACTCGCGGCCCGTGCAGCGGCGCTACGACGCGGTTGTCGCAGAGATGCTCGCGATCCATGGCCTCGCCGTGAAGCGATGGCGCAACTCGCTCTCGGGGGTCGCTGTCGAGCGGACCTATCGCGACGGCCGCGTCGAGCGCACGATCGAGTCGCCCTACCCGACGAGCCCGCTGCGCCTCGCGATCTTCCTGCACGAGGTCGGCCACCACGCGATCGGGCTTGGGATCCACAAGCCGCGCTGCCTCGAGGAATACCTCGCGTGGCGCTTTGCGATCGAACGGATGGACGAGATGGGGTTCCCCACGGCCGGCTCCGTGGCGCGGCGCTTCGACCGGTCGATGCGCTATGCGGTCGCGAAGTCGCGTCGGCGCGGTATTCGCGCGCTGCCTCGCGAAGTCGCGGCGTTTGCTGCGTAGACTGCGCCCATGCTCGAGTTCGAACGGCCCGAGTTCCTCTGGCTCCTGACTCTTCTCGTCCCGATCGCGTTGCTCTCCTGGCCTGGCCGCGCGCACGAGGGCTTGTTGCGTTGGCTCGCCTCGCTCTCGCTGCGGGCCCTCGTCGTCGTGGCGATGGTCGGCTCGCTCTCGCTTCCGTCGTTCCGTCGGGAGAGCGACGCCGTGGCCACGGCGTTCGTCGTCGATCACAGTGGGTCTGTTCCGCCCGCGCTCGTCTCCGATGCGCGGCGATTCGCGGAGGCGCTGGCCGCGGGGAAGTCGCACGCCATGGACGAGGCCGCGTTCGTGCATGTGGCGCGCGTGGCGGAGATCGCCGCGCCCGCGAGCACGGGCGCAGCGCCCGTGACCAACGAGTACAGCGGCCCTCGAGACGCGACCGATCTCGCGGCGGGCGTGCGTCGCGCGATCTCGATACTGCCGCCCGAACTGGCGAAGCGCGTCGTGCTCATCTCCGATGGCAACGAGAACGCGGGCAGCCTGCTTGCGGAGGCCGATCTGGCCGCCGCGCGCGGCATTCCTATCGATGTGGTCCCCCTCGAGTCCGTGGCGACGAACGAGGTGCTGGTCGAGTCGCTCCGCGCGCCGACGCGCGCGAATGCCGATCAGGCGATCGAGCTGCGGCTCGCGGTCCGAAGCCAGGGCTTCGCGGATGGGACCATCTTTCTTCGCGACACAGGAGCGTTCGTCGACCTCGACCCCGACTCGCCTGGCGACGGCCTCTTTGTCTCGCTTGAGCCAGGCGTGCGCACCTTCGTCTTCCCCTACCAGCTGTCTGGCGCGGGGACACATCGGTTCGAGGCGATCTTCGAGCCCGCAGACGCTGCCGAGGACCGCATCGATCTCAACAACCGCGGCACGGCCGTCACGATCGTAGAGGGCGCTGGGCGCGTGCTCGTCATCGACTCGTCGGCGGGCGTCGAGAGCGCGCCGCTCGTCGAGGCGCTTGCGCAGGCGTCGATTCCCACGCTCGTGCTGGACCCGTCCGAGGTCGTCTCCGACGGCGCCGTCCTCTCGGGGTTCGACGCTGTCGTCCTCGTGAATGTGCCGAGGTGGACGATCGACGGCGAGCTCGATCGCCTCCTTCGATCCTATGTCCACGATGTCGGCGGTGGCCTTCTCATGCTCGGCGGACCGCAGAGCCTCGGCGCGGGTGGGTGGATCTCGTCGGAGGTCGCGGAGACGCTTCCCGTCCTCCTCGACCCGCCCGCGACGCGCAACTACCTGCGCGGCTCCGTCGCGATCGTGCTCGACGCCTCTGGCTCCATGGCATCCCCCGCGATGGGGGCGTTCGCGCACAAGCAGGCGATGGCGAACGAGGCGGCGGCGGCAGGGGTGCGGTCGCTGAGCCATCTCGACGAGGTCTGCGTGATCGCCTTCAGCGGCGCTCCCGACATCGTCGTGCCGCGGCGACCGATCGGCCGCGACACATCCGTCGAGCGGCAGATCCGCGGCATCACCTCGGGAGGCGGGACGAACCTGCACTGGGCGATGAAGGTCGCGCTCGACGAACTCGCGCAGTCGACGGCGGGCACGAAGCACATGATCGTCCTGACCGACGGCATGACCGCGGGATCGCCCGAGGACGGCTATGCGCTCGCCGAGCGCGCCCGCGGCCTCGGAGTGACCGTCTCGACGATCGGCATCGAGGAAGGCGCGGGCGACCCGCACCTGAAGCGCATCGCGGAGATCGCCGACGGCCGATTCCACCCCGTGACCGACCTCGGGAGTGCGCGTGCGCTGCCTGAGATCTTCATCCGCGAGTTCAACCAGTACGGAAGGCGCATGTCGGTCGAGGGCGACTTCCAGCCGAGCGTGCTCGCTGCGACGAGCGGCCCAATGCGCGGTCTGCAGGCCGTTCCGAGGATCTCGGGATACACAGTGACGCTTGCGCGGCCAGGCCTCGCGTCCCTCGACATCGTGCTCCCGAACACGGAGGCGACCGACCCGATCTTCGCCTCGTGGAACCACGGACTTGGCCGCGCGGCGGTGTTCACTTCGGATGCGGGCACGCGCTGGGCGACCGAGTGGCCTTCCTGGAGCGAGTATCGCGCCTTCTGGGAGCAGACCGTGCGCTGGCTCATGCGTCCGACCGCACCCTCGAACGCGGTCGCGCGAACGCGCATCGACGGCGACCGCGCCATCATCGACCTCGAGATCACGCGCAAGGACGGCGGATTCGACCTCGTGACCGAGCCGAAGGGCGCGCTCGTCGGGCCCGATGGCTCCCTCAGGGCGCTTGCACTCGAGCAGATCGGGGCGGGGCGCTGGCGCGGCGAGTTCGATCTCTCGAGTGCGGGAACGCACCTCGCGAGCATCGCTGTCGCGGAGGACGGCCTCGGCCGCCGCAGCAGCGTGTTCACGGCCGTGAACGCGCCCTACGCCCGCGAGTACCGCGTGATGGGCGGGAACCGCGCGCTCCTCGAGCAGGTCGCAGCCCGCACGGGTGGACGCGTCATTGATTTCTCGACGCCAGTCGAGGCCGTCGACGCCTATCTGCGGGCGGGCGCCGCGACGCCTCTCATGTCTCGCGGCCTGTGGGACCTGCTTGCGATCGCAGCGGGAGTCCTGTTTCTCCTCGATGTCGCGTGCCGCCGGTTCGTGTTCGATTGGAGCGGGCTGGGCGCTGCCGCCCGTGAGGGGCTTGCATCGCGCACTCCGACGGCGGGCGCGCCCGTGATGCTCGCAGCGCTCGGGCGGGTGCGGCGCGGTGCGCGGCAGGCCATCGCGGTGCCCGACGGGCGCGCAGCGGCTGCGCCGACCGTCCACGCATCGAATGCGGTGCCCCGCGTCGAACGGGCCGCGCCCTCGACCTCGGAAGGGGGCTCGCCCACGGACGACGGGAGGAACTCCGAGCCTGCCCACACTCCCGACGGAGTCGAGAGCACGGCGGCCAAGCTGCTCCGTGCGAAGCGTCGCGCCGCCGAGGATCTCGACGGGCGCGGTTCGTGAACGGTTGCTGCTGCGGCGGCTCTCGTCGATGCCAGTGACGCCGACCTTCTGCTCCGACACCAGCTGCTCCGCAGGCATTGTCTGCGGGCACCCAGGATCAGGGCGGCGCGAGTCCCCGCCGCCCGTCCGAACCTATCGCACGATCAGCATCGCGTCGCCGTAGCTGTAGAAGCGGTAGCGCTCGCGGACGGCCACGGCGTAGGCCTCGCGCATCAGCTCCATGCCGCAGAAGCTTCCGACCAGGGCAAGGAGCGTCGAGCGCGGCAGGTGGAAGTTCGTCATCAAGAGGTCTGTGAAGCGCCAGCGGAAGCCTGGCGAGATGAGGATGCGCGTGATGGCCTCGAAGTCGCGGTCCGCAGCAGGGAGCGGCTCAGGCAGGCTCTCGAGCGCGCGCACCGTTGTCGTGCCGATGGCGACGATGCGCTTGGTGCCGGCCGCGCGCGCCGCCGCTGCGCCTGCGAGCATCGCCAGCGCCTCGCGCGGCACCATGAAGCGCTCCGCGTGCATGTCGTGCGCCTCGAGAGTGTCCGACTCGACGGGCTTGAAGGTGCCTGCGCCGACATCGAGCGTGAGTTCATGCCGCCCGACGCCGCGCGATGCGAGCGCATGCAGGAGGTCCGCCGTGAAGTGAAGCCCAGCTGTCGGAGCTGCGACCGAGCCGCGCGCGCTCGCCTTCGCGTAGACCGTCTCGTACTCGGCGCGGTCGAGGTCGTCGTCGACCTCGATGCGCTGGTCGCGCCGCGCCTTGAGGATGTAGGGGGGAAGCGGCGTCTGGCCCGATCGCTCGAGGACTTCCGCGATGTCGCCGCCCGCAGCGCCCGCGACCACGCGCGCAAGCCACGCCTCGTCGTCGCGGCGAACGAGCTCGATCGCGTCGCCATGCTCGCGGCCGTGGCCGTCGCGGAGCGCAAGCCGCGCACCTGGCTCGAATCGCTTCGCCTGCCGCACCAGCACGCGCCACAGCGGCGCTTCCGCAGACGGCTCGAGCAGGAGGCCCTCTGTCTCGCGGCCGCGCGCGTGGTCGACGAGCGCAAGCCGCGCGCGCAGCACGCTCGTCGCGTTCACGACGAGTTCGTCGCCTTCGCCGAGGATCGTCGCGAGGTCGTGCACGGTGCGATGTTGAATCGTGCCACGCGAGCGGCTGACGACCATCAGCCGCGCGGCATCGCGCGGTTCCGCGGGCGTCGTCGCCACAAGCGACGGGTCGAAGTCGTAGTCGAGTTCATCGGTGCGCACGGCGGACTCCGACGCGCGTCACTTCTTGCGCTGCTTGAACTTCGCCTTGATCGACTGCGTCGCGCTCGAGCCCTTTGTGCTCAGGCCTGGAAGCCCCGCCATGCCGCCGAGGCCGGGCATGCCGCCAGACTTCGCCATGTCGCGCGCGGCCTTGATGCGGCCGGCCATGCCGCCCGACGCGAGCGACGCGGTCATCTTCTGCACGGCCTCGAACTGGGTGGTGAGGCGGTTCACCTCGTTCGGGGTCGTGCCCGAGCCCGTCGCGATGCGCCGCACGCGGCTCTTGTTGAAGAGCTTGAGATCCTTGCGCTCGGCCGCCGTCATCGCGTGGACCATGCCCTCGAGGCGGTCGAACTGCTTGTCGTCGATGTTGACATCCTTGAGCGCGCTGCCGACGCCTGGAAGCATGCCGAGCAGCTGCTTCATCGGTCCCATGCGGCGCAGCGACTTCATCTGCGAGAGGAAGTCGTCCATGGTGAGCTTGCCCTTCGCAAGCTTCTCCGCCATCTTCTCTGCCTCTTCCTCGCTGACCTCTTCGCGCGCCTTCTCGACGAGCGCGACGACATCGCCCATGCCGAGGATGCGGCCGGCCATGCGCTTCGGGCTGAACTCGTCGAGCGCGTCGAACTTCTCGCCCGTGCCGAGGAACTTGATCGGCGCGCCCGTGACCTTGCGGACGGTGAGCGCCGCGCCGCCGCGCGTGTCGCTGTCGAGCTTGGTCAGGATCACGCCGTCGACCTTGAGGCGCTCGTGGAAGGTCTTTGCGCTGCGCACGGCGTCCTGACCCGTCATCGCGTCGACGACGAGGAGGATCTGGTGCGGCTGCACGGCGAGGCGCACGCCCTCGAGCTCCTTCATCAGCTCGTCGTTCACATGGAGTCGGCCCGCGGTGTCGAGGATGACGATGTCGTAGCCCTCGCTGCGGCCCTTGGCGACGGCGCGGCGGCAGACGCCGATCGCGGCACCCACGGCCTTGCCATACTCTGCGCACTGGTCGGGCTCTCCATGGAACCCGACGCGCGCGCCGCCCTTCGCCTCCGTGGCGACGCCCTCGATCACCTGCTTCAGCTGCTCGACCGCAGCGGGGCGCTGGAGGTCGGCGGCCGCGACGAGGCACGAGCGGCCCGTCTTCTTGAAGTATGCCGCGAGCTTGCCGCAGGTCGTCGTCTTTCCAGAGCCCTGCAGGCCGCAGAGCATGATGACGGTCGGGCCCGGATCGACGAGGAAGAGCTTCGAGCCGTTCTCCTCGCCCGCTGCGCCCATCAGCGCCACAAGCTCGTCGTGCACGATGCCGACGAGCTCTTGGCCTGGCTGCAGGCTCTTCGTGACCTCGCGGCCGGCGGCCTTCGCCATCACATCGTCGCAGAACTGCTTGGCGATCCCGAGCTCGACATCCGCCTCGAGGAGCGCTGTCTTCACTTCGTCGAGCGCCTCGCGCACATTCGATTCCGAGATCGTCCCGCGTCCCGAGAGGGAGCGGAAGGCGGTGGAGAGGCGGTCAGTCAGGTTCTCGAACATGGGGCGGGCAGTATAGGGCGGGGGGCTGGCGGCCCCACGCTGCGCCCGCCGTCTCTTGCGTCAGAGCGGCCGCACGGCGCGCATGTCGTGCTTCGTCTCGAGCACGCTGCGGAGGTTGCAGAGGTACCAGCGCCAGCTCTCGGCGCTGTCCGCGACGGTGAGGAGCGTCTCGGGGTCGTCGCGGAAGGGGCCGTGGCGCACGATGACCCGCGCGCCGCCCGTGTCGCCGCCCTTGTCGCGGAGGGGCGACACGGCGATCTCGATCGGGACGGGCGTGTCGTCGAGAGGGGACGGAAACCATTCCCACTTGACGCGCGCGCGGCCCTCGGCGAGCTCCTCGCAGTCGTGGTCGAGCACCTTGACCTCCGTGGTGCGGTTCCACTCGCGGTCCCACGCGAGTTCGAGCATTCCGCCAGCCTCCTCGGGGTACTCCGCGCCGACGGCGAGCCACCGGCAGAGGCCGTTCGCGTTGGCGATGCACGAGGCGACCTCCTCGGGCGACGCGTGGATCTCCTCCTTGAGCGTGATCCAGACGCCGTCTTCCTCGCGGCCGACCATCAGCGCGCCCCCGCGCCGGAGGATCCCGCGTCGGGCGCAGCGCCCGGCGGCAGGATCTCGACGAGCCTCGCGTTGAGCGACCCGCGCGAGTGGACTTGGTGCCGCCCGCCCGCTGCAGCGAGCCGCGCCTGCGCAGCGCGCAGCTTGTCTGCCTGCAGGTGGCCTGCGAAGGCGTAGACGCAGAGATGCGGGTGGCCGAGCGCGGCGTCGAGAAGCTCTTCGGCGGACTCGCCTTCCGCCAGATCGGACTCGAGGTCGAGGAAGTAGTGCGTCGCAAGCGGCGCGTGCTGCGAGAGCGCGCCGCGGTTGCGGACCCCTTGCCCGCGCAGGCCCGCGTGCTTCGCGGCGCCGAGGATCTTGCTTCCGAAGAGAAGGTCGCTGGTGAAGAGGATCATGCGTGCACCTCCTGCGCCACGCCAGGCGCGAGCTGCGCCGCGCCGCGCGCGAGCTGCGCCGCGCCGCGTGCGAGCTCCCGCGGCGCCCGCTCGTGCTCGACGAGCGCGGCGTAGTCCTCGCGCTCGCGCACCACGGCAGCGGTCGTGCCCGACACGAGCACCTCCGCGGGAAGCGGCGACGAGTTGTAGCGGCTGGCCATGCTCATGCCGTAGGCGCCCGCCGTGAAGACGGCGAGGAGGTCGCCGCGTGCGATGGTCGCGGGCAGCGCGCGGTCGAGCGCCAGGAAGTCGCCTGTCTCGCAGAGCGGCCCGACCACATCCTGCGGCACGGTTCCCGCAAGCCCCGGGTCGGGCGCGCGCCGCGCGGGTGTCATGGCGACGCCCGGCGCGACGGGCCAGATGAAGTGGAAGCTGCCGTAGTGCGACGGGCGCAGCAGCGCGTTCATGCCCGTGTCGCAGATCGCGAATCGCTTGTCGCCCGAGGTCTTCGTGTAGAGCACCTTGGTGACGAGGATCCCCGCGTTTGCGACGATGGTGCGCCCAGGCTCGAGGATGAAGCGCACGCCTCGGTCGTGGAGCGGCTTCGCGATCGGAATGATCGCGGCCGCGTAGTCGAGGAGCGCGGGCGACTGCGCGCTCTCGTAGTCTGCGCCGAAGCCGCCGCCGAGGTCGATCGAGCTGATCGCGAAGCCGTCGCGCGCGAGCGCATCGACGAGGGCCGCCGTCTTCGTCATCGCCTCGCGATACGGGTCGACCGTGTAGATCGGCGAGCCGATGTGGAGGTGCAGCCCCTCGAGCTTCGCGTGCGGGTCGCGCCCGTAGGTCGCGAAGAAGCGGCGCGCGCGCTCGAGGTCGACGCCGAACTTCGTCTCCTTCTTGCCCGTCGAGGTATAGCGGTGGGTCTTCGGGTCGACATCGGGGTTGATGCGCAGCGCCACGCGCACGGTTGCGCGCTCTGCGGCCGCGAGGCGGGCGATGTTCTCGAACTCCTCCTCGCTCTCGCAGTTGAAGAGGCCGAGCCCTGCGCGGATCGCGCCGACGATCTCGGCGTCTGTCTTGCCGACGCCCGCGTAGACGCACTTCGCAGCGGGAACGCCTGCCTCGCGCGCACGGAACAGCTCGCCCCCCGAGACGACATCCATGCCCGCGCCGCGCTCCGCGAGGACGCGCAGCACCGAGAGGTTGCCGCAGCTCTTCACCGAATAGCAGATGAGCGGATCGATCGGCGCGAAGGCAGCCACGAGGCGGTCGTAGTGCGCCAGAATCGTGTGGCGCGAGTAGATGAAGCAGGGCGTGCCCGCTTCGGCCGCGATTTCCGCCACCCGCCTGTCCTCGGCGTAGAGCTCGCCGTCACGATAGGAGAAAAGATCCATGGCGCGATGCTATCAGGGGCGCGCGGGCGCGTCGGGATCGTCTCGCGCTCCCTCTGCGCGGCTCGACTGGAAGATCCAACCCGCAAGTGCAAGCGCAGACCACAGGAGAAGCCACCCGATCGGCGCGATGGGCGTGACGGGGCGGCCCGAGAGATGCGCCGCGAGGGGAAGCGCGCCCGACACGGCGAAGAGCCCTCCGACGATGCTCGTGAGGAACGCAGCGGACGACCGCGGGAGCCAGACGCCGAGGATGAACCCGATGAATGCGCCGCCTGCGGCCGCGGCCTTCAGCAGCGTGCGGACCTGCGTGGGCTCGGCGTGCCAGCGGTCGTCGGCCCACGCGACGAGGGGCCGCGTGAACTCGGGCGCGCGCGCAAGCCGTTCGTCGCGGGCTGCGATCTCGGCGAGGCTCGTGACGCTGCCCTCGGCCGTCGCCGTCGTCGCCGCTGCGCGCGTCTCGATGCCGCCCGTCGGCGTGCGCGCGTCGATGAAGCCTGATTCGACTCCCGTGACGACAAGGAGCACCGCAAACGACGCGGCGACGACGCCCGTCGCCGCACCGAGCGCGACGCGCCAGGTGATCGCGGCAAGGACCACGCCGATCGCGACGCCGAGGGCCGTTGCGAGGCCCGCGCCGATCGAAGTGAACACGAGCGCGAGGACGGGCGGCGCGAACAGGACGGACGCGAGCAGCAGCGCCACCACGAGCACGGGCTTCAGCAGACGCTGGCCGAACAGAAGGAGGACGAGCCCGCCCGCAAGAAGAATGATCGCGGGCGCGAGGCTGAGGAGCGGCAGCGTCTGCACCTCGATGGCGAGCGTTTCGAGCGTCTCAAGCGACTCCAGTCGCCCGCCGCCCTCCCCGATCGGGGTGTGTCTGTTCGAGGAATCCTGCATCGACGGCCTTTCCTTGGCGACGACTCGGCCCGAGGGGCTCATGGCCCCCGTGCAGGGAGCCGATAGGCATCGTACCCCGCTCCCTGCGGCCCCGCGCGGTCGAGCGTGAATCGAGCGTGAATCGAGCGTGAATCGAGAGGACGAGCCCCGTGCCCGACAGGAACGCAGAACCGAACGCGAACCCCTCCGAGCCGAGGCCGCTCGAGGAGCTCCGTGCGTTGATCGACTCGGTCGACGCGGGGCTCGTCGCGCTGCTTTCGGAGCGCGCGCGCCTCGTGGTCGAGGTCGGTGAGCGGAAGCGACACTGCGGGACGCCCACCTATGTCCCGAGCAGGGAGCGCGCGGTGATCGAGCGGGCCGTCGCCCGAAACGAGGGCCCACTTTCGCCACGGACGATCGAGGCCGTCTTCCGCGAGATCATGTCGGGGTCCTTCGCCCTCGAGCGGCCACTGCGCGTGGCCTGCCTCGGCCCCGCGGGAAGTTTCAGCCATCTCGGCACCATTCGGCACTTTGGATCGAGTGTGGAGACGGTGTTCCTCCCCGCGATCGAGGATGTCGTCGTCGAGGTCGAGGCGGGGCGCTGCGACCATGGCCTCGTGCCTTACGAGAATTCCTCGATGGGCTCCGTGCACGAGACGCTCGACGCGCTCGTTGCGCACCCCGTATCGGTGCGCGCGGAATCGCTCGTCGCCGTGCGGCTCGCGCTCCTCTCGAACGACCCGATCGGCGCGATCCGGCGCGTGTACTCGAAGCCGCAGGCGTTCGCGCAGTGCCGCGCCTGGTGCGCGCGGGTGCTGCCGCACGCGGAACTCGTGCCCGACTCGAGCACGAGCGCTGCTGTCGGCCGCGCCGCCGCAGAGCCGGGCGCCGCAGCAATCGCGTCGTCCTTCGCGGGCGAACTCCACGGCCTTCCCACGGTCGTCGACGGCATCGAGGACCGCGTGGGGAACGCCACGCGCTTCCTCGTGATCGGACGCGAACCCGTGGCGCCGACCGGCAACGACAAGACGACCGTGATGTTCGCCCTCTCCGACCGCGCTGGCGCGCTCGTCGAGGTCCTCGAGAGCTTTCGGCGCGAGGGCGTGAACCTCTCGCACATTGAGAAGCGGCCGAGCGGCGACGCCCACTGGGACTACCTCTTCTTCATTGATGCACTCGCGCACGAGTCTGATCCGGCCATGGCGCGCGCCCTTGCCGAGGCGCGGCAGCACTGCGCGCGGCTCGTCGTCCTCGGCAGCTACCCAAGGGCCGAACGCGTACTCTGAATCGGGTACGCTTCATTCATGGCGAACCGCCTCTTTCAAGAGACCAGTCCGTATCTCCTGCAGCACGCGGGGAACCCTGTCGACTGGTTTCCGTGGGGCGACGAGGCCATCGCCAAGGCCCGCGCAGAGGACAAGCCGATCTTCGTCTCGGTCGGATATTCCACCTGCTACTGGTGTCATGTCATGGAGCGCGAGAGCTTCGCGGACCCCGCGGTCGCTGCGCTCCTCAACCGCGACTTCGTGTCCGTG
>JBIKTI010000280.1:0-4288 GCA_044348205.1 Phycisphaerales bacterium
GAGGCTCTTCGAGCATGCGGGCATCTATCACGGCGAGGCGGAGCACGACGGCGAGCCCGAGGACAAGATCGAGGCGTTCGAGGAGTTCCTGCTCTCGCCCGACGGCGCGTCGGTCGACATCGCGGTGCTCAAGTTCTCCTGCTCGGACATCTCGCGCTCGACCGATGCGACGCGCGTGCTCGATGTCTACGCGGGCGCCGTGGAGCGCATCCGCCGCGCGCGCCCGAAGCTCGAGCTCGTGCACGCGACCGCGCCGCTGCGCGAGCCCGACCACGGCACGCGCGCAGCGATCCGCCGCATGGTGGGCGGCGGGTCCGACGCAGCCAACGCCACGCGCGGCCGCTTCAACGATGCGCTGCGCAAGCGCTTCGCGGGAGATGTGTTCCTCGACATCGCGCGCGCGGAATCGACCCGCCCCGATGGCACCGAAGTGACGGTGCTCGTCAAGGGCGAGCGGTGGCCAGCGCTTGCGACGGAGTATGGCCGCGGCGCGCGCGACCTCACCGACCAGGGTCGCACGATGCTCGGGCGCGAACTCCTCCTGACGCTTTCGGCCTGCTGCGGCGAGTCGAAGGCGCGTCGCACGGAGGGCGCCGTGACCGTGGTTCCTGGGAACGGATCGCGCGGAGAGTGACGGCTGGCTCGCCGCCGAGCCACGCCGAGACCACCAGCGGGGGGCGCCTTTCCGGCGCCTCCCGCGGTCGCTTTGGAGGTTCTCGCGCGGCGGGGCGGGTGGTCACCGCGCGAAATCCTCGGCCGATGCGGGCTTTCCGTGGATTCGAGGCGTTGCAGGTGTACCTTCCACGCGTGGAAGCCCGAGCCGCGGCAGTCCCCGCATCCCCAAGAGCAGCGCGCCGCGCGGGTGTGTCGCTGTGTGCGGCTGCGTGGATGTCCACCGCCGCGGCGCTCGCGCCGTTCTGGGGCGCAGGGGCCGAGGCCGCTGCCTCCGACACACGGACCTTCGCCGATGTGCCGCGCGTGACCGTCGGCGACGCCGCCTTCTTTCGCGGCCTGCTCGAGACTGCGCGCTCCGAGCCCTTGCGGGTCGCCTTCTTCGGTGACTCGCAGGAGACGGCGCCGTTCGGGTTCGGCGAGCACTACCTCGCCTTCCTCAATGCGCGCTTCAGCCGCGTCTATGGGCCCGCGGGCGAGACGATCCTCTTCACGAACGCAACGGCGGTCGATCCTCCGCAGTGGCTCGCGACCGTGTCTGCATCGACTGCGCTCGGCCCAGTGCAGACGACGCCCGTGGAGACGCCGCCGAACATCGTCGTGCATGCGCTGCGCGCCGCGAAGGCGGACCGAACGCGGGCGTTGCGCATCGTCTTCCTCGACGATGCCGCGCGCGCCTCGGATCCCTCGCTCGTCGGCGGCCCGTGGTTCATGCAGGGCGTGCCTGTGCGCGCGGAGGTCGTCGTGCGCCGCCGCGGCCTGCGCGAGGCCCTGCGCTGGTGGAACGCCCCGACGGACGGCGACGCGCCGGATCCCTCCGCGCCTGCGGTCGCCTCGGGCACGCTGTCGTTTCCGCCTGAGACGAAGCCAGGCGCGTTCGCCACGCTTGCGACGCCGCCGCTTGACCTCGCGGGGCGCCGGCATGTCCAGCTCGAGCTGCTCGGGGTGTCGGACAAGTCTCCGCAGGAGGTCGTTGGCGTTCGCTTCCGCGCGGTCGGTGGCGCGAAGAAGGACGCGGGCGGCGGCGTCGTCCTCCAGTCGCTCGCGCGCGGCGGCATGCGGCTCGGCGACCTCGCCGCGGAGCACGCGGAGAGCGGCGCGATGCTCGCCGCGATCGGGCCGAGGCTCGCCGTGCTCCACTACGGCGCCAACGACGCGGCCGCTGCGCAGGTGACCCGCGAGGCGTGGCGCGACCAGCTCGCGGCCACCGTCGCGTGGCTGCGCGGCGCGCTCGGAGACCCTGCGTTTCCCGTGATCATCGCAGCAGAGCTTCCGCTCGGAGGTTCGACCCTCGCAGCCGAGCGCATCGACTGGATGCCCGTCGTCGCCCACGACCTCGCGCTCGCGGACCCGCGCATCCTCGCCCTCAACCTTCGCCGCATCGCCGACGAGGAGTACGGCTGGGGGCGCACCTCGATGTTCCATCTCTTCGACACGGCGCATTTCCAGCCCTACGCGCAGCGGCTCGAGGCCGAGGCGTTCGTCGGCGAGCTCTGCGCGGCGCTCGCGATCGAAGACCCCGCGTGCTCCGAGCCGTCGTGGGCCGACTGCGTGCGGCGGTGGGGCGCGCGCTGCGCGTCGGGCGGCTGCAGGGAGATCATCGATGTCGAGGCGGAGGAGTTCGGCCTCGCGTGGGGTGGCGTCGGATCCAACTGCGACGATGGCGATGGCGACGGCGCACCCGACCTCTGCCCGCCCGGCGGCATCGCCGACATCAACCGCGATGGATTCGTCGACGGCCAGGACCTCGCGTTCGTGCTTGCGGACTGGGGCGCAGCGGGTGGCGTGGCGGACCTCGATGGCGACGGACTCGTTGCAGCCGCGGACCTCGCGATCGTGCTCGGTGCGTGGGGAAAGTAGCGCCGCAACGCGTCACTTGCGCGAGGGCGTCGGCCGGACGCGCGCGTCGTCCTCCGCATCGGCGACGCTCGCGAGCCACGAAGCCCCTCCGACGAGCGCGAAGATGCACAGGATCGCGGCCGAGGCGATCGCAAGCCCGCTCCATCCCACGATGGCGCTCGCGCACGCAACCGACACCACCACGAGCGCAGCGGCGACGCGAATCACCGTGCGCACTCCCACGCGTCTTCGCGCCTCGGGGCTCTCTGCGCCGATCTCCCAGCCACGGGCAACGCCTTCGAGGAGAAGCGCGACCGTGCAGCCCGCGAGGAGGAGCGCTCCCGACACAGCGAGCGTGCGCGAGGCGACGGAGCCGATCGCAAGAAGCGCCGCGGCGATCGCGGTCAGCGCCCACAGCGCGCGCGAGAATGGCGACAGCGTCCGCCTTCGCGGGTGCCGAGGCGCAATGGAACTCGATCCGTCGATGGCGCTGGAAGCCGCGTCCTTCTCCGTTTCCGTGCCGATCGTCATGGCGTTCGTTCCCTTCCGGTCGTTGCCGCTGCGGGCGCAGGCGGAACCGAGCCGCCCCGCGCGTCGCGCAGACATTGAAGCGCTCCCGACGCCGCGAGTCCACGGGGGAACCGTCCCCGCCCGCGCGGATTCCCGCCGAAGCGCCGCGACGATCCCGTACAATCCGCGCCTTCCGCCCCGCGGCGGCTTTCCCTATTTCAAGAGGCCAGAACGATGTCCGCACACCCGACGATCATCTACACGCACACCGACGAAGCGCCCATGCTGGCGACCTACTCGCTGCTGCCCTTGATCCGCATGTTCGCGGCACCCGCCGGGATCGCGGTCGAGACGCGCGACATCTCGCTCTCGGGCCGCATCGTCGCTGCGTTCCCAGAGCGGCTCAAGCCCGAGCAGCGGATCGGCGACCACCTCGCCGAGCTCGGCGCACTCTGCCTCAGACCCGAGGCGAACATCATCAAGCTGCCGAACATCTCGGCCTCGGTTCCGCAACTGAAGGCCGCGATCAAGGAACTCCAGTCGCAGGGCTACGACCTGCCCGACTTCGTCGACGAGCCGAAGACCGACGCAGAGAAGGACGCCCGCGCCCGCTATGCGAAGGTGATGGGCAGCGCCGTGAACCCCGTCATCCGCGAGGGCAACTCCGACCGCCGCTCGACGAAGAGCGTGAAGGACTACGCCCGCGCCAACCCGCACAAGATGGGCGCATGGGCGGCCGACTCGAAGGCCGAGGTCGCGTCGATGTCGGGTGGTGACTTCTTCGCGAACGAGCAGAGCGTGACGATTCCCGCCGCGACCACCGCGAAGATCGAGTTCGTCGGCGCCGACGGCGCGACGACCGTGCTCAAGGACGGCCTCAAGCTCTCGGCGGGCGAGATCCTCGACGGCGCATTCCTGTCACGCAAGGCGCTCGTCTCGTTCCTCGAGTCGACCATCGCCGACGCGAAGTCGAAGGGCGTGCTCTGGTCGATCCATCTGAAGGCGACGATGATGAAGGTCTCCGACCCGATCATCTTCGGCCATGCTGTGAAGGCGTTCTTCAAGCCCGTGTTCGACAAGCACGCAGCCGCCCTCGCGAAGGCGGGGGTTGACGTCAACAACGGCTTCGGCGACCTCGTCGCGAAGATCGCGACGCTGCCCGAGGCCGAGCGCGCCGCGATCGAAGCCGACATCAACGCGGTCTACGCGAACGGCCCCGCGATCGCGATGGTCGACAGCGACAAGGGCATCACGAACCTCCATGTCC
>JBIKTI010000281.1:0-4248 GCA_044348205.1 Phycisphaerales bacterium
GGGAGCCTGACCGCGTCGCGGATCGCATGGATGTAGTCGAGCCTGCCGCCGAAGAAGCGCTCGTCGGTCAGGCACGAGATCGCGCTGGCGCCGTTGTCCGCGTAGGCCCTCGCGATCGCGACGGGATCGAAGTCCTCGCGGATCACCCCCGCCGACGGGCTCATGCGCTTCACCTCGGCGATGATGTGCGTGGCGTTCGGGTGCCTGCGGTCGACGACCGCCTGAAAGAAGTTCCGCGGGCGCCCGAGTTCCGAGATGCGCTCCTTCAGCGCCTCGAGCGGCACGCGCGCCTTGGCCTCCGCGACCTCTCCTGCCTTGTGCGAGAGGATGTCCTTCAGGGCATGGTTCATGGTCGAAAGGGCGACAGGACAGACGGCTGACGGGCCGGACGCGGCGGAAGGCCGCACATCGTACTCTGCGCCTCATGATCGACGGGCTGGCGCTCCTCCTTCAATCTCCCGAGGAACTGCCCGCGGATGCGGGCGGCACATCCGTCGGAGGATTGCTCGCGCTCGCGTTCGCGGCGATCATCGTGGCGGTCCTCGTGGCGGCGCTGGTCTTCCCGCCGCTCGCGCTGCGGCTGCGCGCGCTCCTTCCCGAGCGCGAGCCCGCGGGTCGCCTTCCGCTCGACCCCGTCGTCGGCATCGTGGCGATGGCTGTGTTCCTGCTCGCGGGCACCATCGGCGCGTCCGCTGCGCATCTCCTCGGCGCGACCGACGACGGCTACGGCCGCCTGTTGCGCGGCGTGTGCGGAAACCTCCTGCAGTGCCTCGTCGTGCTCGCGCTCGTCTCGTCGCGGCTCTTCACGAGCGGCAAGGGCGCGGTGGCCTCGACGCGCCACGCGTTCGCGGCAGGAACGATCGCCTTCGTCGTCGTGCTGCCGCTCGTCGGTGCGGTCGGCATCGCGGCGAGCGCCATCGCGGCGCACTTCGGTCTTCCGCTTCCGCCCGAGGTGTCGCACGAGACGCTGAAGATCCTCGCGGAGCGGAACGACGCTGTCTTCACGATCGCGACGCTCGCCCATGTGGCGCTCCTCGTTCCGATCGCAGAGGAGCTCGGCTGGCGCGGTGTCATGCAGCCGACGCTCCGCGCCGTGGGCGCAGGGCCGTTCGTCGCATCTGCGGCGACGGCGGCGATCTTCGCGGCGATCCACTGGGACGCGATTCCCGAGGACGGCCGCGCGGCGGCCATGCCCATGCTCGTCACGCTCGGGCTCGCGCTCGGCCTGCTGCGCGAGCGGACGGGCGGTGTTCTCGCGCCCATCGTGCTGCATGCCCTCTTCAACGCCTGGAATGTATACGCCGCGCTTGCCTGAGGCGCGCGTTTGCCGATACAAGAGGTCGCGCGACGGCCTGACCCGCTGCGCAGGAAAGACGAACCCATGAGCACACTCGACGCGATCCAAGGCAAGCCCCGCATCCTCACAGGCGACACGCCGACGGGGCAGCTCCATCTCGGCCACTGGGTCGGCAGCGCGAAGCGCCGCGTCGAGCTGCAGGACTCGCACGACTGCTACTTCATCATCGCGAACATGCACGCGTACACCACGCGTCTTGCGAAGAGCGACGAGATCAGGCGCGACTCGATCGCCATCGTGCGCGACTATCTTGCGATGGGCATCGACCCCGAGAAGGCCACGATCTTCCTGCAGAGCGAGATCCCCGCGATCGCGGAGCTCACCTTCCTCTTCGCGATGCTGCTCCCCTTCAACCGCGTGATGCGCAACCCGACGCTCAAGACCGAGATCGAGCTCAAGGGCCTCGGCGAGACCTACTCCTTCGGCTTCCCGCTCTACGCCGTCGGCCAGACAGCGGACATCCTCGCGTTCCGCCCCGTCGGCGTGCCCGTTGGCGAGGACCAGGTGCCGCACCTCGAGCTCACGCGCGAGGTCGCGCGGCGCTTCAACCAGATCTTCTGCTCGGTCGACGAGCACTGCGAGGACGAGGAGCATGTGAAGCTCGGCGGCGTCTTCCCCGTGCCGCGCGCGGAGGTCGGCGAGGTCGGCCGCCTGGTGGGCATCGACGGCGTCAACAAGATGTCGAAGTCGCTCAACAATGCGATCTTCATCGCGGACGACGCGAAGGAGGTCGAGAAGAAGGTGAAGAAGATCTTCACGGGCCGCCAGAGCCCGACCGAGCCTGGCGACATCAACAATGTGCTCTTCCAGTATGTGCGCACCTTCATCGCAGACAAGGCGCGTGTGGCCGAGCTCGAGGAGAAGTACGCGAAGGGCGACAACATCGGCGACGGACATGTGAAGCTCGAGGTCGCGGCAGCGATCAACGAGCTCCTCGCCCCGATGCGCGAACGCCGCGCGAGGTACGAGGGCCGCGACGACCTCGTGCTCGAGATCCTGAAGGCGGGGTGCGAGCGCGCGAACAAGGTCGCGGAGGCGACGCTCGAGCGCGTGAAGCATCATGCGAACCTGGTGGCGTGGCCGCGCACGCTCAGCTACCGCTGACGCGGACTCTTTCGCGCGGATCGCTCCCTGTTCGAGCGCGCGATCGCGCCGCGCGCTTGCCGGCGCGCGCATGCGGCCCCTAGCGTCGCTCGCGCGTCCATGTCGGCCGCGCACAACAGGAGAGCAACATGAGAAACATGATCTGCACCGCCGTCGTTGGCGCGTGCGCAGCCGCGGTTCCGTGCGTCGCCGATGTCATCCTCGACCAGCCGAGCACAAACGGCACTGGCTACACCTCGCAGGATTTCACCGACAACCCTGCATACACCAGCTCTTGCTTCGACGACTTCACCATCGGCGGCACCTACAACCTCACCTCGCTGCGCGTGTATGGCACGGACCAGGGAAGTTCGTCCGCGAATGTCGATGTCATCGCGCGCATCTTCTCGACACCGAACCTCACCGGCGCGGCGCTTGCCACCGTCTTGGGAGCGCAGGTCGGCCAAGACCTGTCCTTCGATCTCACGGGTGTCACGCTCGGCGCCGGCACCTACTGGATCTCGGCGCAGGTCGTGCGCCCAGTCAGCAGCGGGCAGTGGTACTGGTACACCTCGTCCACGACAAACGGCGCGCACGCGATGTTTCACAATCCAGGCGGCGGATTCAACGTCGGCGGCGACCCGGTCTCGACCACCGCGGTCGGCATGAACGAGTACGACATGGCGTTCACGCTGGAGGGAATCGTGCCGACGCCCGGTGCGATGGCGCTCCTCGGTCTCGGCGGACTCATCGGCCGACGCCGGCGCTGAGCGGCGGCGCGATTCCGAAGGCTGAGCGCAGCAGAGCCTGGGCGTTCGGCAGCACCGAAGGGGGCCGCGACAGCCACGATCGCTCAGACTACGACACCAGGTAGAACCGACCCACCGCCGCCTCGAACGGACGCCCGCCGCGCTCGAAGGTGAGGTGCCCTTCCATCGTTCCCCATGCGGTCAGCATCGGGCAGAAGCTCGCATACTCGAAGCTATCGCCAGGCCCGAGCTCGGGGTGCTGACCCACCACGCCTGGACCTTCGACGATGCGCTCCTCGCCCTCCGCGTCGACGATGCGCCAGAAGCGCGTCGCGAGCCGCACGCGGTCGGTGCCCTCGTTGCGGATCGTCACGCTGTAGCTGAAGAGAAAGCGGCGCTCGGCGGGCGACGACTGCGACGGCATGAACTCAGGCCGCACCACGACCCTGATGCCGTCGGTGACGGTGTCCGAGCCGTTCTTCGGCGCGGGGCGCGTTGCCGTGGTTGCCGCACCCATGGTGGTCGTTTCCGTTGCTGTCGTCATAGATGCGGAGGATAGGCGCTGAAGCGACGCGCGCGATACGATCCGCGTCCCATGCTGCGATTGCCGCACGAACCCGTCGTTGCGATCGTCGGCGCCACAGGCGCCGTCGGGCGCGAGATGCTCGCGATCCTCGAGGAGCGCTCGTTTCCGCTCGCGCGCCTGCGCCTCTTCGCGTCGCCACGCTCTGCAGGCACCCGCATCCCCTTCCGCGGCGCGGAGATCGCCTGCGAGACGCTCGAGGCGGCAGAGGCGGAGGGCTCGCTGCGCGGAATCGACCTCGCGCTCTTCTCCGCGGGCAAGTCGACCTCGAAGGAGTGGGCGCCGCGCCTCCGCGACGCGGGCGCGCTCGTCGTCGATAACTCGAGCGCGTTCCGCGCCGACCCAGCGTGCCCGCTCGTGGTGCCGGAGGTGAACCCGCAGGTCCTTGCCGCGGTCGATCTTCCCGCGATCATCGCGAACCCGAACTGCTCGACCATCATCGCGCTCGTCGCCGCGACGCCGCTTCACCGCGCGCT
>JBIKTI010000282.1:0-4244 GCA_044348205.1 Phycisphaerales bacterium
GTGCTCGACCAAGGGCAGGACTGGTCGCGCGAGGTGCGCCAGCTGACGGGGCGCCGCGGGGTCGACCTCTGCGTCGACAGCGTGGGCAAGGCGATCCACGGTTCGTGCATCAAGAGCCTCGCGCGCGGCGGCACCTTCGCCACCTGCGGCGCCACCACGGGCCCCGACGCGACCACAGACCTCACGCGCATCTTCTGGAACCAGCTGCGCGTGGTCGGCTCGACCATGGGTGACATGCGCGAGTTCCGAGAGGTCGTTTCGCTCTTCCGCTCTGGCGCGATCTCACCGACGATCGACCGCGTTTTCGCCCCAAGCGAGGGCCGCGACGCGTTCGCGCGTCTCGAGGCGGGCGAGCAGTTCGGGAAGCTGGTTGTCGACTGGCGGAAGGCCTGACGCGGTCACCCGCGGCCCTTGGGGCGCGAGCCGCCATGTGGATTTCGCGTGAAGTTCCGCGGAAAACGCAGTTGTCGGGGAGCCGTGCGCCTATACTGGGCGCTTCTGACGCGGTTCGGTCCGACGGCGTCGACTTCGGCGGATTGGGTTCCATTGGAACGAGGAGCGGTAGAACATGAGCACCACGAGCAGGGACGATGCACAGTCTGGAGCATGCGCGACGCGGCCTGCGCCTGCGCCGCACACCCCGACCGAGACGCTTCCGCCGTGGCATGTCGTCCTCCACAACGACGAAATCAACGAGATGACCTTCGTCGTGGAGTCTCTCTGCCGATTTGCGCGCCTCAGCGTCCCCGCCGCCACACGCTGCACGATGGAGGCGCACAAGAAGGGTATCGCCCTCGTCATCGCCACCCATCGTGAACACGCAGAGCTCGTCGCCGAGCAGCTCACCTCGCTTCGGCTCACGGTCACCATCGAGCGCGCGCGCTGACCGCTGCGCTAGATCTGTCACGGCGGATCTCATGACATTTGGCAACGCATGCCCCGCTTGGACGGGCTTTTTTCGTGCCATGCCCAGTGTCGGAAGAGCGCCGCAGGCGAGGAACCCGACACCGCACAATGTGCAGTTCTCAGACCTACTTGGCGCTCAAGCGGGGTTCCAATTGCGCCGCTCACTCAGGACACCCAAGTGAAGTCGAACGATTTCAGGGTTTCAGCGGAATTCCATTTAGACTCCACAGGCCTTGGATTAGATTAAGAAGTCGCGCTCCGCTCGGGGGCGCCGTGGTCTCACGGCGCGTCCGCGGGGAGCGCGTCAGGTCGTCGGCCGGTCGTTTCGGACCGACGCAGCAGTTCCCCGGACCACACGGTCCAACCCGCAGACGCGGTTCTGGTGCGCAGCACGGCCAGGGCCCACAGAAGACCCTTCAAGGAGCGATGCGATGAAGATGAATACCGGTACGAGCCTCACCATGGCCGTCCTGCTCGCCGCAGGCGTCACGGTGCCGGCGCTGGGCAACAACGAGTGTTCCACGGCCACCGTGCTCGTGGACGATGTCCCCGCTGCGTTCGACACGACGGCCGCGACCTCGAGCGCGAACCCCGCGCCCGACGAGACCCTGTGCCCCAACACCTTCCTGGCGTGGGGCACCACGAACCCGGATGTGTGGTTCAGCTTCACCGCGCCTGAGAACGGCCGCGCGAGCTTCACCACCTGCTCGGCCGCTGGTTCCCTCGACACCTCGATGGTGCTCTACACGGGCACTTGCGCCTCGTTGACCCAGGTCGCCTGCAACGGCGATGCCGCTCCGAATGGGAGCTGCCAGCTCTACTACTCGCTGATCTCGGACTTCGAGGTCGTGGGTGGCACGACCTACTTCGTCCGTATCGGCGGCTACGAGGGCGACCAGGGCACGGGCAACATCACCGTGAACTTCATCGGCGCCAGCGAAGTCTGCGGCAACGCGACGGGCGACTGCGGCGAGGCCCACGGCGGCCAGGGCTGCAACGACCCCGTCTGCTGCACGGCCGTCTGCGCCGTGAACCCGCTCTGCTGCGACCTCGGCTGGGACCAGAGCTGCGTCGAGACCGCAATCACCGAGTGCGGCATCTTCATCTACAACTGCGACGGCGCCAACCCCGCCGTTCCGAACGACTGCGCGCCCAACGCGACCGTCGTTTCCGCCGACTCGTCGGTGAACTTCAACCTCGCCAACTGCAACAGCGACGGTCCGGATGATCCGGCCAACGTCTGCCAGTCGGCCAACACGCTGTTCTTCAACAGCGTGTGGTACCGCGTCCAGGCTCCCGCCAACGGCGCCCTCCGCGCGAACACCTGCGGCGTCTCGACCTTCGACACCAAGATCGCGGTCTACAACCTCGGCGCAGGCAACCCCGCGAGCTTCGACTACAACACGCTTCCCGACGTCCTCCTCGGCTGCAACGACTTCGTCGACTGCGGTGGATTCGATCCGTCGGATGTCTCGGTGAATGTCACCGCGGGCAACTGGTACCTCATCCGCCTCGCGGCCTTCGAGACCCAGCCCGTCATGACTGGCGCCATCAACTTCGACCTCCCGCAGCCCTGCCAGCTTGACACCGCCACGGGCAACGAGAACGAGCCCTGCGGCGAAGACACCAACGGTGGCTGCAACTCGACGATTCCCGCCACGACCCCGATCAGCCCCGGCCAGACCATCGCCGGCAACTTCTGGGCCAACGGCGGCACGCGCGACACAGACTGGTACGGTCTCTCGGTCGGTAGCGACCAGAGCGTCACCGTCACTGTGAAGTCGGGCCAGTTCAACCGCCTCCTCGTCCTCTCGGGCGCGTGCGGTTCGACGGGCACCGTCGCCTCGGTCGCAGGCAGCTGCGGCACGACGACCACCGTCTGCCTCTCGAGCGGCAACTACTTCCTGTTCGTCGCAGCAACCGACGCCGCAGGCAACGCCATCTTCGAGGGTCTTCCCTGCGGTAGCGGCATCCTCAACAACTACACCATCTCGGTGACGGCAACGCCATCGAGCTGCCCTGTGGTCATTGCTCCTGGCGCCTGCGCCAACCCCGGCCCGAACACCGCGACGATCAACTCTGCTGAGACGATCGCCACGGGCCTTGTCGCTTGCGCCGCACAGCCGGCCTTCCCCGGCTGCGGCACTGGCTACTCCACCGAGAACAGCTATGCCCGCACCTTCGCGGCTGGCACGGTCGGTGGCCAGATCCAGTGCGTCCGTCTCGGCCTCTACTCGGTCCGTCGCGCCACAAACGCTGCAGGCACCGCGTGCGGTCTCTTCCTCTCGGATCTCCCGCTCCCCGCAACCGTCGGCATCTACCGTGACACCGACGGCGGCGCTCCGCGCATCCGTGGCGAAGGCGGCGACCTTGTCGCGATCGACTCGCGCCTCGTCCTCATGGCTGGCCAGGCTGCAGTGAGCCCGGTCAACTATGACCCGCCGGTCTGCGTCGAGGACTTCGCTGGCCAGAACATCGTCGTGGTCGTCGACTTCCCGTCGACCCAGTTCGGCGACAACGGCGTCCCCGCCAATGTTGGATACCAGATGCGGGTCGCCGGCAACAACCTCGATGCGGGTAGCCAGACCTACTGCAAGCTCGGCCCGTGCGATACGAACCCTGAGTTCAAGCTCACCGAGCAGATCGGTGCGGCGTTCGTGAGCCGCTGGGTCGTCGCCATCAACGGTGACTTCTCCGGCTGCAGCAGCGGCAACTGCCCGACGGACATCGACGGCGACGGCGTGACCGGCGCCTCGGACCTCTCGGCCCTCCTCAACGGCTGGGGTACGGCTTCGCCCGACCTCGACGGTGACGGAACGGTCGGCGCGTCCGACCTGTCGACCCTCCTCAACGGCTGGGGCGCCTGCCCGTAAGCCTGCGAAGGGGCGCTGAAGGGGTCTTCGGACGCTGACAGCGCATCCATCGACCGCGTGAGAATCCCCGCCCCCCTGGCTTCTGCCGGGGGGGCGGTCTTTTTCGCAACTGCGTGCGCTTCGGTCGGCAACCGCCCAGCCACGGTTCGGAATACGCTGCCCCTCCGCGCGCCGCGGCGCGGGCACCGCCTTGCCGCGGCCAAGACCCCTCGGCACCTGAGAATCCCTTGCGAACCTTCCTCATCGTCATCTCCGCGATCATCGCCATCGCCATGGTCGGGCTCGTCGTGGCGGGGCCGTCCGTCCTCAAGTACATGCCCGACTTCGGTTCGCGCGAAGACGCGCTTGCCGTGCGCATGGCGCCCGTCGAAGTGCGCGAGCTTGTCGAGACGATCTCTGCGCCTGGCGAACTCGAGCCCGAGGTCAAGGTCGAGGTCTCCGCTGAGGTCAGCGCGCGCATCCTCG
>JBIKTI010000492.1:0-4230 GCA_044348205.1 Phycisphaerales bacterium
GGCGACAAACACCTCCGTCATGCGGCGGCCTTCCACGAAGCCCAACACCAACCCGAAGACCATGCCAAGAGCCACCCCGTTGACAAAAAGACAACCGCCCCCAAGCAATGGCGGTAACAGGGCGAACAACAGAAGCATGAAATGGGCAACCCCTATGAGGCCGACAAACCACCGTGCCCGGCCGGCGGCGGTCATTTCAGAGATCACTTTAATTCCAATGAACTTGGAGACCATGTAGCCGATCACTTGGGCGGTCACCAGCCGTGTCTTGCCTTCCGGGCTGTCGAATCCACCCGCAGTGAAAGGTTTGCGAAATCCATACATGGTCGCATACGCCCCAAACGCGGCTAGGGCGCTCCAGAGGGTCATGAACCAAGGCCGTGCCATCGCGCGTGCCAGAGGTGAATGCGGGTTCACGCGTCTGTGCGGACAAGGGTTTGCATCAGGGGCAGGAAGGAATCCAGATCCGGCGTGGTCATGCCGCGCACCTTGCCCTTGTCATCATAACGGCGGACACGGAGAGCGAGGGCGAAGTGTGGTTCTCTCTCAAACACCTCGGCCTCTGCCTGATTCATTGGTCCGCCTTGGATGCGCAGACTTTTTTGGGAAGCCGGAGTGAGACCTTGCAGGTATTCCGGTTCTTTCCAGCAAAGATAGCGTTTTGCGGCGACATGCAGTCGACACGCAGCGACGATTTCGTCGGTGAAGAGCCCTTTGAGCTTTTCATACCCGATGTATTCATGCCGGGCGTCCACCTCCCGATCGGCGATGTCCTCTCCCAGCGCATGGCATAGGTGTCCGAAATCATGCAGGAGCGCTGCCACGATCACAGTCGAAGATTCCCCCGCCGCCTGCGCCAGTGCGGCACACTGCAGAGCGTGTTGCAGTTCGGTCACCTCTTCGCCGTAGAGACGGTGGCCGTAATCGCGAAAAGTTTGAAGGACATCGTCAAGACTCGCAGGCGTCATTGCGCCAGTTTCGGGATTTGACCCTCTTGTCAAAGATGTTTTACGCAACAACTCTGTGACATTCACGGAACCATTGAAACCGACACCCGGGCCCAGCGGCGTGTAGCCGAAAGAGCGAAGCTCTCTTCCAACCGCCCGAGTGGAAGGGCTGCGCTGACAAGGCCTGCCCAGGGAAGCTTCGAGCGACTCAAAAATGCAACAGCCCGTTCGAGATGCATTGGAGCGTAGTTATGAAAGCCCCGCACGGTCACGCAACCGCGAATAAGCTCCTCACCAGTAAGTTGCAAACCTGAATCAGGATGAACCATGCCGACGAAAAAATAGTGTCCGCCCGGGCGCAGCATCCGCATCCCTTCTTTTACGAGCGATGGCACGCCAGCGACCTCGATCACCACATCCGCACACCCCGTCGGCACAGCCGCGCACGGCAACGCCTCGCCGCCGAACTCCGGCACTTTTGCGAGCCGGCACTCACTGGTGTCCACAAGGATGACGCGTTCCACCCCCCGTTCCTTGAGCAAAGCACATCCATGAAGTCCCAATAAACCGGCCCCCTGTACCACGACCACATGACATGGCGAGGGCAAATGCTCAGTGACATTCACCATGGTCGCGAGCGAACAATTCGCCGCCGAGGCGACGGCGTCGGGCACATCCTCCGGCACCTCCACGAGGTGGGTTCCAGACCGGAGAAGGATGTGGGTCGAATAGGTTCCACTGAGCCCGCCTCGGTCGAGGAGCGACGCATGGCCGTATTTGAAAACGCGCTCACATTTCTGCGGCAAACCCCACTGGGTACAAGCGGGACAACGGCCGCACGCGTCCGAAGAACTCCATGTAACACGTTTTCCAATCCAGTGCTCTCGTCCGGCACCCGTTCCAATGACGCGCCCAACGCCTTCATGCCCGAGCACACACGGCGTGGGCGCCAGTCTTCTGCCCGCATGCGTGTGCAAGTCAGAGCCGCAAATGGTGGCAAGCAGCATCTCGACAAGCAATTCGCCAGAGCCGAGGGATTTGGGAAGGGGCACCTCCGCGAACCGAAAAGGCACGCGTGCGCCGTCAAAGATGGCGGTAAGCGCGTTCATGGAGAACCGCATTCAAACAACGAACGCAAATCTGCGATGCTGCCCAGCACCGAATCGGCCCCTGCCTCCTTGAGCCGCCCTTTCGCCGCCTCAACCCTTTGAAGTCTTGGCTCGGGCGCAAGCGATCGCAGCGCTTCCAGACTCAGGCCCATTTCGTTGCCGCTTTCGATCACCCCGATGTTGATCATGCCGGCGTTGCGTCCTTCCGCCATGTCGGCCGGGGTGTCGCCAATCTTTATGGCGTGTGCCAGAGGATAAATGTTGAGCCGCTCGGCAATGCGGAAACAGGCCCAGGGCGCAGGACGGCCTTGAGGCACTTCGTCCGCACAGACAACAACCTCGGGTTCGATGCCTGATGCCCGGGCAGCAGGCTCGAGCGCATTCATCATGGCCCGTGTGTATCCCGTGGTGCTGCCGATGCGGACGCCCTTTTCCTGAAGCCAACGCAAGGTTTCCACCGCTTGTGGAACCGGCGCGGCGTGAGCGAGCAACTGAGCGGGCAGTCGCCGCGAAAATTCGTCAAAAATAGTCTGCACAAGTAATTCGTCCGGTTCTTGTTTCAGAACCGAGCGGATCCGGAGGGAAATCTCGGGATAGTGCAGGATCTCACGAATGTGATCCCGTTTGTGCGCACCCATCGGTCTGCGTGCTACCTCGTCGCTGATCCGCAGACCGGCGGTCTCAAATGCTTCGCGGAAAGCGGCCAGCGGAGCGCAGCAACCAAAGTCCACCAAGGTTCCCGCCCAGTCAAAAATGATGAGGCGCGGCAGTTTCATGAATTCCACGACTGAACGATCCGCCTCGCCAACCCCCAACTCAATGTCATGCCAAGGCCCCCCATTGCCGTGACCATGGTCACACGCTCACGCGGGTGCAGTACCACCTGCGTCTGCCCCGTTTTACTCTTCAAGTAAGTGCCTTGCCAACGCAAGGCGATCCGCATGTGCGGGATGTGGACGAAATCATTCAAGGCGCCCAGGATCAACTCGTCCACCAGCGTCATGCTCTCAGGGGGCAGGTCGAGACCGTACTCGTGTGAGTCGCCAATTGTGATGGTGCCGTCCTGGTGCTGCGCCGCGATCACATGCACCCCCCAGCGGTTATGCTCTGGCAACTCCGCCGTCAATCGCTCGCGGAGCTTCCCGATACTGGGACAGTTGCGAAATGCCGGGTAATGGCAAAGGGTAAGGTCGCTCACCAAAATCGCCCCCAGCTCAAAACCCGCAGGCTGGCACACGGTTCGCATCATCTGCAAGCGGCAGGGATGAACTTGAGCGACGGATAATTCTTCCGGAAAAAACACCCGCATCTCCTCCCCCGCGGCAACGACCAGTTGATCGAAGCTAAAAGTCCGACCGTCCGCGGTGTCCACGCGGTCCGCGTGAACCCCCGCGACCGGCGTACCCATGTGTATTGTCACTCCAAGATTTCGCGCGTAGTCCGCGAGCGCAGGGATGGCCGTGGGCGCGTGGATGAGCAGTTCATCGCCGCTGAACAAAGCCCCGCGCAGCCCCTGTTTTCTGGCCGCCGGGTAACGCCGCGCCACCTCTTCAGGCTTCAATAGTTCAAACCCCTCTTGCGCACCGCAAAACTCTTGAAGCACACTCCATGCCTCGTCCCGATATGCGAGACTCAACGACCCTTGAGCGCTTTTCCAGATGCCGGCTGGCGCGGCAATCTCCTTCCATCGCTTTACGCCAAAGAGGGCTTGTTCCCGCTCCGGTCCGAATGCGCATCCGATCGGCCAAATGGTCCCAAAATTCCGGACCGAAGCTCCCAAAGCACGCCCGTCTCTCTCGAACAAGGTCACATCGTGTCCAGCCTCCCTTGCCGTCACAGCATGAGTCAGACCAATGATGCCTCCACCGATCACTATAATTTTTAAAGCCACGAGCGTTCGAAGTTGAAAAGCCTGTCATTCTAGGCTGCACCTCGGCGTGGTTACACGCGGGAATGACTCGCTGCAATCCGTTTTCACGAAGGAGAAGCGGTTGGAACTATTTCGGACAGTGGTGGAACCGACCCTGCAACGCGGACTCAAACACAAGGGGTCGGTGTCCTCTGAAGGCAGCCACGCGGCGGAGTTGTTGGGGCACATCGAGATCCCAGGGAGACTCGAGCGATGTAGCGAACACGCCCCCATCGGAGAAACTGAAAACTATCGTGCACCGCGG
>JBIKTI010000283.1:0-4217 GCA_044348205.1 Phycisphaerales bacterium
GGACCTCGGGGTCGATCGAAGGCTCGCGCCCCGCGGCGCCCGCGAGGTCGCCCGCGCCGCCCGCCCCGAGCTCGGTTGCGATGGCATCGAGCTTCTCGCGGATCCTCCGCACGCCCTCCGGGTCTGCACCCGCAAGCTGGAGCCTCATGATCTCCTTGCGGAGACTCTGCACGGTCGCAGGCGGAAAGCGCTCGCGCGGGTCGCCGCGATCGGGGAAGTCGACCGTGCGCGCAGCGGGAAGAAACCGAAGCGATGCGGCCTGCGCGCGCGCGCGCCGCTCGAGCGACACGGCGTTCACCGTCGGGCCGGCAGGGTCGCCGAACTTGTCGAGCTCCTCCGTCGAACCGAGCCTGAGCGAGAGCTTGAGGTCGTCGGTCCGCTCGGTGCCATCGTCTGCGAGCTCGGGGCGCCCCGCGGCGTCGCGCTTCACGCGGCGCACGACAAGCTTTACCTCCGCCGCAGGCGGCAGCGTCTGCACCACGCGGATCAGGTCCGCGCGATCGATGATGCGCTGGCCGTTGATCTCAAGCACTGCGTCGCCGATCCGCAGCACGCGCTCCGCGGGCATTCCCGCGATGAGCCCCGTGATGCGCACCCCGCCGTCGCGTCCGTCGAACCCGTCCATGCGCACGCCGAGCGCGCCGCGCGGCGCGTGAAGGATGCGCGACTCGAGCACCGCCACGAGCGCGTTGCGCGCCTCGGGCGAGAGATCCTTGCGGAGAAGGAGCGCCATGATCTCCTCTGCGGAATCCTGACGCGCTCGGATCTGCGCGCGGGCAGACGCGCGCTCGGCGTAGGTCTCCGCGTCGAGCTGTCGCGCAAGCCGCACGAGCTCCGCATCGACCTCGATGCGCGAGAGGTCGGCATCGGTCGGAAGCGCAGGCGCCGCCGCGGTGGGCAGCACCACGCGCCGTGCTCCTTCCGCGCCCGGGCCAAGCGGGATCTCGAAGTCGTCCCCAAAGTCCTCGTCGACGCCGCCGCGGGGATTCACCCTTACAGGCACGCGCGGCACCGTCTGCGCGGCGCGGGTCTCGACCTGCGCGGCGAGCACGAAGACAAGCGAGAGTGCGGCTTCGGAAAGCACGGCGAGAGCGTAGCACGGGATCTCGCGGCGTCACGCGGTGGCGGGCCGCTTTCGCGGAAACGCCGTGAAACCGTGGGCGAAACGCGCCCCGCCGCGGGTCAATCGCCGAGAACCGCCGCGACGGCACGGGTGCGCTGGGAGATCCAGTCGATGAGATTCAGGCTCGCCTTCAGGAACGGTTCCGCGGGAATTCCCGCGAAGTCGCCGTCGCGCACGATCGGCGAGGCGGCCTCGGCCATGATCGCCGACATCATCAGCCACGGCACGAGCGGCGCGATCTCCCCGAGCTCGATCGCGGGCGCGGCCGCGTAGCCCGTGGCGAACGAGCGCAGGTTCTCGGGGTCGAGGCCGACGGGCCACGCGAGCGGATTCTCGCCCACGCGCTGGCGGATCGAGAACTGCAGCATGGCGTTCGCGATCTCGGCGGCGATCGACTCGTGCCGCGCGCTGTCGAAGTCGATGACGGCGGCGAGGACATCGCCAGACCAGAGCGTGTTCCCAGGGTGGAAGTCGCCGTGGCAGATCGCGGTGCGCTGCATGGCGATGCCCTTCGCGTTCAGCTTCGACTCGACGCGGTCGAGGTGCTCGAGCATTCCCTCGATCGAGGCGTGGAGCGAGACCGCCGTCTCCGCCGTTGCGCCGTCGGAGGCGCGCTCGAGCGCCTGGCGCAGCGTGGCGCGCACAGAGGCGAACGCGCTGAAGCCGCCGAGCGGGAGTTCGTCGAGAAGCTCGAGACCCGCGAACGCGCCGTGGAGCCGCGAGAGCGCGATGCCTGCCGCGCGCGCCTGCTCTGCGTGGCGCGCATAGCGCGTGCCGGGGACCCACGCGAAGAGCTCGTAGAGGCGGCCGTCGAGCTCGAGAAGCGTGCCGCCCGTGCGCAGCGGCAGGAGCGAAGCCACGGGGACGCCCGACTTCACCGCGATCTGCTGCAGGCGGTGGCTCGCAGCGGCGCGGTCGCGCTCGCGCTCGGCGACCCGTCCGCTCGCGCGGCGCTTGAGGAGGTGCTCGCCGCGCTCGGTGACAAGCTTCAGCTTGGCCGCGCGGCGCGAACCGCGGCGATACTCGCGGATCGCGCTGATGACGCCGAGGTCGTAGTGCGAGAGGACCTGGGCGATCTCGTGCGCGGTGAAGCGCTCGCGGCGCGAGTCTTCGGCGCCATGGCCGCCAGGCCGCGCGTGCGGCGAGGCGTTCTGGGCGTTGGGGTCGTGCTTGTCGCTCACGGCGGCGGTCGCTGGCGGAGTGCGCGGGGCGGTCGGCGCGGACGGGGGGCCGCGCGTGGGCAGCCGCCGTTCTATTCGGCGTTCGCGGCCTGCTCCTTGATACGGTCGATCGAGGTCTTCATCTCGACGACCCGCCGCGCAATTCCCACATCCTGCGACTTGCTCGCGATCGTGTTCGCCTCGCGCAGCATTTCCTGCGACAGGAAGTCGAGCGTGCGGCCCGCGGGCTCGGGGTGCGCGGGCGCGATCACGCCATCGAACTGCTCGAGGTGGCCCGTGAGGCGCGCGACTTCCTCGGCGATGTCGGAGCGCTCGGCGAAGACGGCGACCTCGCGCAGGAGGTCGGTCTCCGCGGCGACGGCGCCGACCTCGGAGAGCAGCGTGTTCATGCGCGCGCGGAGGCGCTCCTGGTAGGCGAGCGAAGCCTGCGGCGCAAGGCGCGCGATCTCGACGAGCGCGTCGCGGAGGATGGCGCCATGGCGGCCGAGCTCGGCGCGGATCGACTCACCCTCGCGGGTGCGCATCTCGAGAACGCGCGCGCAGGCCTCGTCGAGCAGGCGAAGGACGACTGGCCGCGCGAACTCGACGATCCTCTCGACGCCATCGGTGCGCAGGACGCCTGGGACGGCAAGCAGCGCGCCGAGGTCGACCGTGGCCCTGTCGCGGAGTTCGACGGGGAGCGCTGCGAGAAGCGCCGTGAGCGCAGAGCGCGCCGCGTCTGGGTTCACCTCTGCCGCGGCGACGGCGCCGCCTGGGACGAACCGCACGAGCACCATGACGCTGCCGCGGCCAAGCCTCCGCGCGACGGCGGCCTCGATCTCGGCCTCGAGGGTCGAGAGTTCTTCTGGAAGCCGAACGGTCGCCTTGAAGAAGCGGTTGTTGACGCTCTTCACCTCGACTGCGAAACGGCAGCCCTCCGCGTCAGCGGCGGCGGCGCCGAACCCTGTCATCGAGCGGATCATGGGCGTGGAGCCTTCGACTCAGCCGCCTGCGGGCGGGGTGACGGGGTCGGCTGCGGGCGTCTCGGTGGGGGCGGGCGCCGGGACGGGGGCGGGCGTCTCCGCAGACGCAGCGGGCGCAGCATCGGCGGGCGCGGGCGCGGGGTTCGTCGCATCGCCCGACGGGAGCGTCAGGTCGAGGCCTGCGGCGGGGTCGGCAAGCGGATCGCTCGCAGGCGCGGTCTCCGCCACTGGCTCGACGGGCGTCGAGCGGATGATGTTGCCGGTGATGTTGAGGCCGATCGCGAGCAGCAGGTAGATGCCGAACGCCGTGATCGTCGCCACAGTGAGCGCGTCGCCAGTGCGGCCGCCGAAGGCCGTGTCGGTTCCGCCGCCGCCGCCGAACGCACCCGACAGACCGCCGCCCTGCGGACGCTGCACGAGGATGATCAGGACGAGCGCGAGCGCCGTCACAAAGAAGAGAAGCGTCAGGATGGTGAAAAGGAAGCTCATGGCGTTGGTGATCCGTTCATGCACGCGCCGCGGGCGGAGCCGCGACCGCATTCATCGGCGCGCGGCGGCCTCGATGATGGCGGCGAAGTCGGCCGCGATCAGCGAGGCGCCCCCGACCAGACCGCCGTCGATCTCCTCAGAGGCGAAGAGCTCGGCTGCGTTGCGGGCGTTCACAGAGCCCCCGTAGATGATGCGGGTGCGCTCGGCGAATCGACCACTATACAGCCTCCCGAGCGTCCTCCGCGCGGTTGCGTGCGCGGCGGCGGCGTCGGCGGGCGTCGCTGTCCGACCCGTGCCGATCGCCCACACGGGTTCGTACGCGACGACGAGCGAGGCGAGCGCGTTCTCGGAATGCCCTGCGAGCGAGCCGCAGAGCTGCGATTCGATGACCGCATCGGCCGCGCCGCGCTCGCGCTCGGAGAGGGTTTCGCCGACGCAGAGAATGGGCACAAGGCCCGCCTC
>JBIKTI010000284.1:0-4211 GCA_044348205.1 Phycisphaerales bacterium
TCGAGGCGCTCTTCGAGGAATCGCAGCGGGTCTCCGCCGAGCGGATCTGGCGGCTCGTCGAGTCGGGCCGCGCCACGCGCGAGTCGATCGAGGCCGCGATGGCCCCGCGCGTGCGCGGCGAGAAGATCGCCCACAAGGACCAGCGCCTGCGCACATTCATCACGCACGACGCTGCGCGCAAGGACCTCGTCAACCACATCTACGACATCACGCGCGGAACCGTCTCGCACGACGACACGCTGGTCGTGGTCGACGACTCGATCGTGCGCGGCACCACGCTGCGCGAGTCGATCATCACCATGCTCGCGCGCCTCAACCCGAAGCGCATCGTGGTGGCGAGCTCGAGCCCGCCGATCATGTACCCCGACTGCTACGGGATCGACATGAGCCAACTCGGGCGGTTCATCGCGTTCGAGGCGGCGGTGTCGCTCGCGCGCGAGAGCGGCCAGGCGGGCGTCCTCGACGAGATCGAGGCGCGCTGCAGCGAGCAGGCCTCGTGGGAACCCGCGCGCATGAAGAACCATGTCGGGGCGCTCTACGGACTCTTCCCGCTTGCGGAGATCGAGCGCAAGGTGGCCGAACTGATCCGCTCCCGCTCGCTCGATTGGGCGGGGCCGATCGAAGTCGTCTACCAGTCGGTCGGGGGACTGCGTTCGGCCATGCCCGAGCACTCGGGCGACTGGTACTTCACGGGCGAGTATCCGACGCCTGGCGGTTATCGGGTGCTGAACACGGCGTATCTGAATTGGCGCAAGGGCGCGGATGGGAAGCGGGCGTACGAGGTTTGAGCGGCGGCTGCTGGCGGCAGCCGCCTTTGGCGGTACGAGCGGGCGGGCCAAACCCGGCGGCAGCCGCCTTTGGCGGTACGGACGATCGCAAGCTGCTTCGCAACTTGCCCGCTCTTGCCCTTGCCAACGCCGAACTGGGCAGCAACGGCGGCCTCCCCTACACGACTTGACGCACCTCGGCGTTTCCGTTCTACTTGTCCCTCCCCCTTTGGTGGGCCGACGGCGCGTGGGCGCCCTCGGATTCGCTGTGAACCGCCCCGTCGGCGTCGCTCGGATGCGCGCAATCGGGCTCGTAGGAAACTGGAACACTCATGTCGCGCTATCTCGGTCCCAAGGTGAAGCTCTCGCGCAAGGTCGGGGTCCCAGTCGCGGACATCCCAAAGCACACCTCGAAGCGCCAGCTCACCACCCCGGGCATGCACGGCTTCCGTGGCCGTCGCCAGAAGGACTACGGCATCCGCAAGGATGAGAAGCAGAAGCTGCGCTTCCACTACAACGTGCTCGAGCGTCAGTTCCGCCGCTACCTCGCCGAAGCAGGCCGCCGCTCGGGCAACACGGGCGAAGTGCTGCTCCAGCTCCTCGAGCTCCGCCTCGACAATGTCATCCGCCGCGCTGGCTTCTCGCGAACCATCTGGGGCGCGCGACAGCTCGTCGTCCACGGCCATGTCAAGGTCAACGGCGAGAAGGTCGACCGTCCCTCGTTCTCCCTCTCGATCGGCGATGTCGTCACCGTGAGGGAAGGCGTCCAGAAGCTCTGCCGCGAGCAGATGGAGTCGATCCCAGGCCACCAGGTCCCGGGCTGGATCGCCGTCAACCCCGCCGAGCTCTCGGCGAAGTGCGTGGCGACTCCGACCTCGGATCAGATCCCCTTCGATGTGAACACCAACCTGATCGTCGAGTTCTACCGCTGATCGACGCGCGTCTGCGCGACCGTTCGGCGCCTCTTCGGCGCAGGAGCAGTACCACCCCGAGGCCGAGGCGCTTGCCTCGGCCTCTTTCGTAGGCGCCCTTTCCCAGGCCCGGGCCTCGGCAACGCGCCTCCCGCCACGCCGCAACCTTCCAGTACCCTTCCCCAGCCATGCTCAAGCTGCTCCGACAGTACAACCAGTGGATCCTCGCGTTCGGCGGCACGCTGCTGCTCATCGCGTTCCTCATGCCAACCGCGATCCAGAACTGCGCGCAGCAGAGCGGCGTGGGCGGCGCCGTCTGGGCCACCTACGAGGGCGGCGGCGAGTTGAAGGGAACCGACCTCGACACCGCACGGCGCGAACTCCTGCTCGTCGAGTTCCTCGGCAACCCGAACAAGGCGCAGGATCCGATCGCGATCATCGGCGCGGATCAGGATCCCGCGCACTGGTGGCTGCTCGTCCATGAAGCGACGCGCGCAGGGCTCGTCGGCGGGCAGGCCGAGGGCCTGGCGCTGATCGCGGCCCGCGCGGCCGCGCAGACTGCAAGCGGCAACCCCATCACCACGGAGCAGGCGATCGAGAATTTCCGCCGCGCGAGCGAGTCGACGCGCGAGTTCGTGCTCGAGACAGCGTCGAAGTGGAGCGCCGTGATGCGCCTCCTCGCGCTCGTCGAGAGCGTCGACCGCGTCAGCGACCGACGGCTCGAGCAGTTCGTCGCGAAGACGCTGCTCGGCATCAACGGCGACATCGTCGTCATCGACGCACGCGCGGCCACGGCGCCGATTGCAATCGACGCCCCGACCGAGGAGCGGCTTGCGGCGCAGCTCGCTGCTTTCGGCGACAAGAACGCACCCGCGGACATCGGCGTCGACCGATTCGGCTATCGCCTTCCCGACCGCGTCCGCCTCGAGTGGATGACGATCCCGAAGAGCGCCGTCGAGGCGTCCGTCCAGAACTCCGATGAACTCTCGAGCCTTGCGCTCAAGAAGCGCTTCGCGCTCGATCCTGCGAAGTACGGCGCGGACCCGCGCAGCGCCACGGGCTATGCGGCGTTCGAGTCGATCGTGCGCGCGCGCACGGTCGAGGAGCTCACGAAGTCGCGGCTCGACGAGATCACCAAGTTCGCAAGCGATCAGCTGAGCCTCGCGCAGCGCGGGCTCAAGCGGCGCGACCTCTACTTCGTCCTCCCCGACGACTGGGCGTCGCTCAAGCCGTCGTTCTCAGAGCTCGCCGCGTCGATCGCGGAGGAGTTCGGCGTTCCCGCGCCCGCCGTCGAGACGAGCGGCATCGCTCCAGTCGCGGTGAGCACGCTCTCCGAGATGCCTGGAGTCGGGCGCGCGTCGACCAGCCGCTTCGGCACGCCGATGCGCCTCCAGCAGCTTGTCGCTGGCGCGCGCGAACTCTCGACCCCCGAGCCGCTCGCCCCCGTCCAGGCTGGCGTCGCGGGCCCCGCGCTCGTCGGCGACAACGGCGATGTCCACCTCTTCCGCATCGAGGAAGCACTTCCGTCCACCGCGGAGTCCGACCTCGCGGCCGTGCGCGACAGGGTCCTCGCGGACCTCGTCGCCCTCGAGCGCTACCGCGTCCTCGAGCGCGACCTCGCCTCGATCAGGTCCGAGGCCGCGACGCAGGGCCTCCGTGCAGTCGCGGACCGCTTCGCGACGAGCGTGCAGGCCGTGACCGAGCTCCGCGAGGCGAACCCGCAGCTCCTTGGCTTCGGGCTGCGGCTTCCGAGCCCGATTCCTGGCCTCGGCAACGAGCCGAAGGCGCTCGCCGCGATCATCGACGCGGTCGGCGCGCTGCCGCTTACGGGCGACCTCTCTGCGATCCCCGTCGCGGACCGCACCTTCGCGGTGCTCTCGCCGGACAAGCTCTCGCTCATCCTCGTCGAGGTGCGCGAGCTGCTTCCCGTCACCGTCGAGAGCTACAGCGGTTTCGTCGCGAATCCCGCCATCGTCGACACCGTGCGCGACGAGTCGGTCGCGCTCGATGTGCGCACCGTGTTCGGCTTCGACGAGCTCGCGCGCCGCTCGGGATTCAAGCGGATCCGCGGCGAGGACGGCGTGGAGATCGACCCCGCCGCAGATGCAGCCGCAGCGGCCGAGGCCCCTGCGACCACCACCAACAGCTGAAGCCCGGCGAGGAACCACCCATGCACGCAGACGCCGCACCCGCCCCCGCACCCGCCGCGCAGCCATCGACGGGCTTCCTGCCCGCGATCAAGTTCGACGACTTCGCCAAGCTCGACCTGCGCGTCGCGACCGTGCTCTCGGCCGAGCCGCACCCGAACGCGGACAAGCTGCTGAAGATCCGCCTCGACGACGGCACGCCCGAAGGCCGTCAGGTGTGCGCTGGAATCAAGGCGTGGTACGACCCCGCCTCGCTCGTCGGGAAGCAGGTTGTGATCGTGGCGAACCTCGAGCCGCGCCAGCTGCGCGGCGAAGTGAGCCAGGGCATGATCCTCGCGGCGAGCGACCTGAAGCCGCTTGCCGAGGGCGCTGTGCCGTCGGGCGAC